>CAJWLY010000035.1 GCA_913043155.1 uncultured Nitrospinaceae bacterium
TTTCAGCCCTGCTTACCATGCTCAATAGTTGCGCTACCGGGGTCGCCACGGTCAATATCGATAACGGGTTCGGAGCGGGTTGTATCGCACACAAAATCAACCTTCTTGGCGAGTGAAATACTCGACCAACCGATCCATCCCTTCTTCCAAGCTCACCACAGGGTTGTATCCGAAGTCCCTCCGCGCGCGTGATATGTTGAAGTAATGGGAGGTGGCAAGTTGTGCCGCAAGAAACCGCGTCATGGGTGGTTCCGTTTTAACCCTTAACAACCCATATATTCCCTCCAGTAATGTACCTAGAAGGGTTGCCATTTCGAACGAAACGGACCGCTCAGCCGGTGGTAGACCGAGTTTCCTTAACACGTCATCGATCCAGTTCCACAGCACGACAGGCTTTCCGTCGCTCACGAAATAACAATTTCCCGCGACGTCTCCCTCCGGCTCCAAACGATCGCAGGCCTGCACATGCGCCTCTACAGCATTATCGATATAAATCATGTCTACCCGGTTCATACCGTTACCTACGCGAACAAGTTTATTTCTGCGAGCACGTTCGATTAGCCGTGGCACCAGGTGCGGGTCACCTGGACCCCAAATTAGGTGTGGACGCAGGCAGACGGTAGCCAATGCGGTTCCGTTGGCCTGCATGACTTGTTGCTCAGCCATGGCCTTCGTTTTCGGGTAATGACACAGGTAGGTTTTCGGATACGGAGCGCTTTCGTCCACACCTTCTATGTCCTCTTGACCAAAGACTACGCTGGGGGAACTTGTATAGATTAGTTTTTTGACATTCTGCGCCCGACAGGCGGCGATTACATTGCTCGTGCCCACAACATCAGTCTGGTAAAACTCGTTGTAATTGCCCCAGATGCCTGGAATCGCCGCCGTATGGAACACGACCGCCTGCCCTTTTAATGCGCGAGTCAGTGCGTCCCGGTTGCGTATGTCTACCTGAACACAATGGATCGATTTGTCGAATTGAGGAAAGGTACTTCGACCCAGAACAGTCACATCATCGCCGCGACCAAATAATCTTCGGGCTAGGTGGCTTCCGAGAAATCCACCGCCACCAGTGATCAAAACTTTCATAACCAGAATTTTTAATTGTAAATAAAAAATGCAGGCAATAAACCGATTGCCCCGTCCAGAATAAATATCATGTTAAAGTTTTCGTGTTTAAAATCACAGGAGTTTTTTCGTTTCACTAGAACTGCAGACGATGCACTATACAAGGTGGACAAAAGGAATCGGTGGGCACCGTTTTGCAAACCGAACCGCTGCCTACGAACTCCGAAATTCTTTAAAGAAAAAACTGTGAACCTCCAGCCGGAAAAATTCGGTAATCCCAAGTTTCTCTCACCTCTCTACCAACTGGCGTTGGATCAGTTTCATCAGAGCGCGCAGGCGCTTGATCTCTCTGATAATCTCATAGCCCGCATGAAGAGCCCAGATCGATCCATGATGGTGAGCTTGCCTATAAAATTGGACATATGGAACAGTACAAACGTTTTATGGCTACCGGGTCCAGCACAACAACGCGCTAGGGCCGGGTAAAGGGGGGATCCGATACCATCCTAGCGTGACTCTCGGGGAGGTTGCCGCTCTGGCGATGTGGATGACGTGGAAAGGCGGGCTGTGGTAGTCGTCCTGAGAACTGTACTCAATACACTCTTTCCAATCCCACAGAGGAAGATAAGGAAGTTTTGATGAAGGAAAAGCTTAGGAGTCAAGTGCAAGACAGGCGGACGCATCCAGAGAAAGAGGATTGTCTCCGGAGAGCGGGTTGTCACGGCAACGGTAGTATCCGGCGCAGGCAATCATGGCGGCGTTATCGGTGCAATACACGGGCTTAGGAAAATAAGTTTTCATCCCCAGATCTTCACCTACAAGCGTAACACGTTCTCTCAGCGCCCCGTTGGCAGCGACCCCACCGCTAACAACGATCCTTTTTAATTCTTCCTGCTCGCAGGCGCGCATTAACTTAGTCACCAGTACATCGATCACCGCCTCTTGAAATCCGGCAGAAATATCCGTATCGCTGATATCCAGTCGCTCCCCTCGCTCCCGCTTCGCAAGAAGGTTTCGCACCGAAGTTTTGAGCCCGCTGAAACTGAAATCAAGGGATCCGTTTCCCAGAAGGGCACGGGGAAAGCGATGTGCGTCGGGATCTCCCGAGCGCGCCTTAGCCTCGATGACGGGCCCCCCGGGGTACCCGAATTTTAACATCTTGGCGACTTTGTCAAAGGACTCTCCTGCGGCATCGTCGCGCGTGCGCCCAAGAATACGGTACTTGCCGAATCCATCAACCCGATAAAGCTCAGTGTGCCCACCGGAAACGGCCAGTGCCACAAATGGAAATTCGACAGGCTCCTCCAGAAAGATGGCCAGCAGATGCCCTTCAAGATGATTGACACCGAGGAGAGGTTTCTTAAGTGCGTAGGCGATTCCTTTGGCCGTATTGAGTCCGACCAAAAGACTGGCGACGAGTCCAGGTCCCATGGTAGCAGCAATCAGATCGATATCTTTGAGGGTGACTCCAGCCTCTTCGATTGCTTGTTCTATAACCGGATGGATACACTCTATATGGGACCGGCCCGCAAGTTCCGGAACAATCCCACCATATTTAGAGTGAATCTTGATTTGATCGGAAACAATACTGGATAAAAGCTCCGTCCCATCGAGCAAAACGGCGGCGGCCGTTTCGTCGCAAGAAGTTTCTATACCGAGAACTAGCATGATTGAAAACTGGGCAAGTTCAGTGAGCTTGACCCAGGGTCAGGTGGGCGGAGCCACCATTCTTACCCTGGGACTTGAGCGTACCGACCATAATATCCCATCCGGAAAGCAGGGATACAGCATAACGGAGTTGGTTATCTTTTTCCAAATCCTCTTCCAGAGCGGTTCTTTCCTTGTCTTTACTCAACGATTCCTGAATTTCCCCTTCCACACCATCTCCAATACTGGATTTGCCTTTGAGGTGTTTCTTTAGGTCCTTTTCGCGAAGAAACCGACGCATTCGCTCTTTTTCAGATGTTTCTTTTTTTACGTCTTCATCTTTCTCGGCACCATCTGCGTCTCTATTTTTTCTTTCCACAAGTATATCAGGAACGATACCTTTTTCCTGGATTACGCGTCCACTCGGCGTATAGTAGCGCGCCGTCGTGAGCCTGAGCGCTGATCCATCGCTGAGAGGAATGATGGTTTGGACTGACCCTTTGCCGAAGGTTGGTGCCCCGACAACAACGGCCCGGCCAAGATCCTGAAGTGCGCCTGCTACGATCTCGGAAGCGCTGGCGCTTCCACCGTTGACCAGCACAATCATGGGATAGCTCACTCGCTTACCCGTATCGTGAGTCGTGAAGCGCATGTTCTGATCTTCGCTTCGCCCCTTGGTGTAAACGATTAGGTTTTCTTCATCAAGAAAGCGATCAGATACCTCGACCGCCTGATTCAAAAGCCCACCCGGGTTATTTCGAACATCGAGGATCAGTTTACGGATTCCCTTCTCTTCAAGGGCAGCCAGGGCCTTGTCGAGATCGGCAGACGTGGCCTTCGAGAAACTCCTGATTTTGATATACCCGATATCATCGTTATACACCTTCTTTTTAATGTTCTGAATTTTAATAATGTCTCTGACGATTTGAAAGTCCAGCGGTTTTTCCAGACCCTCGCGAAAAATAGTGATGTTGATGGACGTGCCGATCTCACCACGCATGTTAGAAACTGCGTCGGTGAGGGTCATGTCCAAGGTTGAATCACCTTCAATCTTGATGATTTTATCGCCGGCCTGAATACCCGCGTTGAATGCCGGGGTACCTTCTATCGGCGAAACGACGGTCAATACCCCGCTGCGGATGCTAATCTCGATACCAAGTCCGCCGAACTTTCCAGAGGTCTCCACCTTCATATCCTGAAAAGCTTTTGGCGGTAAATATGAGGTATGCGGGTCGAGCGCCTTGACCATTCCTCGAATCGCTCCTTCAATGAGAGTTTTGCTCTCAACGGGCTCAACATAAGAGGACTCAATTAGAGAAAAAATTTCGGAAAAAACTTTTAGCCGCTCATAGGTGTTTCCTCCTTCGCCCGAAACATCCATCTCCTTTGCATTGACCTGAGCCGAACACATAAAAATCATTAAAAACAAGCAAGCCAGAGCCGAAGAGATGCTCACCGATCGATTCCATGAATTGGACTGAATTTGAGCCTTGAAGTACATCAATTAAGATTCTCCCTAAAAGTTTTTACTGTAAATGGATGGATGTCGGACTGGGACAGACACTTTTAATTTATTTTTTTAATCGCTGAAACCAAGTAGTCGGCTCAACTGGTTTCCCTTTGTGTCGTATCTCAAAATACAGTGCCTCGCCGACCAGAGATCCGGTATCACCTGTTCGCCCAATGATCTGACCGGAACGCACGCGCTTTCCCACAGTGGCGACAACTTCATCTAAATGGCCATACAGCGTGTGATAGTCCTTACCGTGCCCAAGAATAATCAGGTTGCCGTATCCCTCAAGCGCCCCGGTATAAAGAACTTTCCCCTCAAACACGGACCGAACGGGCGTTCCCCGGCTGGAGCGGATATTGATCCCATTATATACGATATAGGTATCATATTGTTTATCTCTTTTCCGCCCGAATTTATTGAGAAAACGCCCCTTCACCGGAACGGGAAGCCATCCTTTTTTGTCGGTAATATCCAGCCCCTCGCCCTGAGTCAGTTTCTGTTCAAGCCGGGCGATAATCTGGTTCAAATCCTTGGTGGATTTCAATTGCTCTTCTTGGATTTTTTTGTTGGTCCTTATTTCTTTTTTGAGCCTTTTTAGAAAAACCTGTCTTTCAGATTTTTCCTTCTCTATTTCCAGTCGTTTGCTTGCCACCGACCCCTGCAACATGAGAAGTTTTTCGCGAGCCTGTAACAAAATCTCCTTTTTCTGATTTAGAGCATCGAACTGTCTGTTGTATTTCTGAAACAACGCGCCGTCATAATCTGCCACAATTTTCATATATCTGATCCGTTGCAACAAGTCGTTGAAATCACCCGAGGCGAATAAAACTTTGATAGGGAAAAGACTCCCTTCCTTGTAAATAGTGCGAAGCCTTTGAATGCGGGCCTTCCGATGTCGGGAGACTTGTTGTTCCATGACTGTAATTCGTTTACTCAGTAGTGCGATCCTCTTTTTGTTTTTTCCCATGTTGTAATTATAAATATTGAGTTCCCTCTTTCGCACCTTCAACTGATCATCCAGAATCCGCAATTTTTTTAAACTGGAAGATTCCTTACTTCCCAACCGAGAAAGGGCTAGATTGTTCTTGTTGATCTGCATTTGCAATTTATTACGTTCTTTTTTCTCTTTAGCAAGTAAATCGTTGATCTCATTACTCTTGGGATCACGGGCATCAGCTGGAATAACTGCCATCGCGCTCACAAGAAAAAATGACGCGAAAATCATCCAGCTGAACCATCTTTTCATCGCCTGTCCTCCGAATGAAGAAACTGGTTAATGGAAATCAGGCTCCCTACCCATCCGATAATCACACCCGCCAAGAGCATGGGCCAGAGAAACGACTGGGTGATGAATTGCAGGTCAGCCCCTCGGAAAATGGATTCCAGAGATCCTTGGAATTGGAGCTTTATATAGAGATGAACTAATTTTATAAGACCCAGCGCAATCCCTACCCCACCAATCCCCTGGACCACGCCTTCCAGGATCAGCGGCACTTTGATGGATCGGTGGGTTGCGCCAACCAACAACATCAGTTCAATTTCCTCCCGCCGGGAAAAAATTGAAAGTTTTATTGTATTCGAGATAATCAAAACCAACCCAACACCCAAAATTCCGCCTACTGCCAGAATGAAAAAGCGAAGAAAAATCATAAAATTTTCAAACTTGGAAATCCATTTTTCACCATACTCCATCGACTCGATCCCTTCGCCCTCGCGCAACTCATCAACAAGCTGACGTATATGCTTCAGTCGGTCCAGCCCCTCTTTGAATCTCAGGCTATAGGATGCGGGAAGTGGATTAAGGTCGAGTCCGGCAACGAATCCAGATTTCTCGGCGAAGGTACTTTTAAAGTTTTTCCACGCGCTGTCACGGGAGATAAAATGGACTGAATCAATGTGCTCGTTATCATCGAACAGCTTTTTCAGCGCTTTCAACCGAGTGTTGGAAATCCCATCATCCAAGTAAATGACGAGTTGAACCTGCTTGCTCCAAGTAGAAAGCAGTGCGTTAAGGTTGGCGTGTACTAGAAAAAATAGGCCCAGAATGGAAAAGGCGACCGCGACTGTAGCCACAGACAACATAAATACCTGTCTGTTGGCCTTAATGTTGAGGCCGGTAGTCCTCAGCGTGTTGGCTAAAAAAGAAACCATTGTCTCAAGTTTAAATTATTTTTCCGCGGTTTAGAGTTAAAAGACGGTGATTTTGAGCCCGCAACATTTCCAAACTATGGGTCGCGAAAATCACAGTTTTTCCTTCCTGGTTGATTTTCTCGAAAAGATTCAGGATTTTTAGGGAGATTTCCGGATCCAGGTTACCCGTAGGCTCATCAGCTAGAATGATTTTTGGATTGTTAACGAGAGCACGAGCGATGGCAACCCGCTGCTGCTCTCCTCCGGAAAGTTGAAGTGGGTAAGCATCTTTCTTAGGGGTGAGGCCCACACTCTTGAGCACTTCCCAAGTTCTGGTCCGGATGGTTTTAGAAGGAACACCGATCACTTCCTGAGCAAATGAGATATTTTCAAAAACGGTTTTCTTCGGCAAGAGTTTGTAATCCTGAAAAACCACCCCGATATCTCGGCGCAGGAAGAACAAGTTCTCCTCACTGAGTTTGCCCACATTGACACCATTAACCAATACTTGGCCTCGGTCGTACTTCTCCCCTCCGAATAGAATTTTAAAAAGAGTGGTCTTGCCTGCACCGCTCGGGCCGGTCAGAAAAACGAACTCTCCATCCTTAACTGAGAAAGAAATGTCAGCCAGGGCGGGAGCGCCTCCACCATATGTCTTGATTAAATTGAAAACCTGAATCATTCAGGGTGCGGTGAGGTTTTTGGGTTATTTAATAGATTTTAACTTCTAAAAAGGAAAAGTGACCCTTTGGAATTTCCAATGGCGGTGCGTGGGTCAAGATTACTGTTTTCTGGGAGGACTGGCGTATTCCTCGGCAAGCATAAAATCACTTTCACTGTTATTTTCGGCAAGAAACTCATCCGGCAACATGGTGACCGTTCCGGGGCCATAAAACGTGTGGAGTTGTTCCTCAGAAAGGAGTTCAAAGTTGATATAGGTTTTAATTATCAACCGGTCAGCATCGACTGTATAAGCAAACACTCCGGCCGAGCAGGTCAAATATTCATCGTTTTCACCGTAGGTCAACAGGGCATCATCTAGGTATGTATCCAAGATGATAATGCAGTTGTCATTGGTATTGTTTCGCTCGCTGAACCGGTCGATACAGTGCGTGGTATAACAAACCTGTGGATGGGTGAAGGAGCGGTACAACTTCCCCAAGTTGGTCGACTCGGTATGAGCTGGAGAAACGAAGGTCGTGAATCCACCCTTCGAAAAATCCACAAGACACAATACATCCTTACCGAACTTTTTACCCACTTTCTTGGTCACGTCCTCCATGAACCGCTGGCGTTTACGCATGGAAATGCGAGCGGCACGGCGAAATTTTTTGGCATACTCCGCTTTTACAAATTTCTCGATCTGAACCTTTTTAAACTCAAAGTCACTGTGCTTCTTCATCTTGCGTCCGAAATCAGCAGGGGGTGGAAATTCTTGACATCTCTGACCACCATTATACCCTACCGTTAAAATGGGAAAAAGCGTAAAATCGAATGGAACGGTTTGTTTTTGTTATAAAACCAAGCGGGTAGAAGGCGGTACAAAGAAGCGTCTGGCCGCTTATGAACTATGAAAAATACCCTCAATATTTTTGCAATTCTTCTCGTGGGGACATTTGTCTTCCTCAGCGCCATCAATTATATGGCGGATAATATAGAAGATTATGAAACCGTTCCCTTACCACCTAAAAAAGCAAGAACCATAACCAGCCACAATCCGGTTATCAAGGTAGATGCCACCTCAAGAAATGCGTGGACCCTCGTTGATTTTTCTTCAGGGGAAACTTACACCATAGAAGATTTAGAACACGAAAAGGATAAATTGAAACTCTACCCTTGGGATATTGGATTCCAACGCACCAAGATCATAACCAATGGTGGCCTCACCAATCCTCACGGGAGTGTTGGAGTAAAAAATCTAGGATCCATTGACATCGATACGGTAAACGTTGTCCCAAAAACTGGGTATCTCCAAGATGAAAAGTCCTTCGGCAAAGTACTCAATAAAGCCATAGCCAGCTGGTACTTATACCGCACGCGGACTCACAATATTGAATCCCAGAAAAATGTTTACACTGTACGCATGGCCGATGGCGGATACATGAAAATGCGAATCCTCAATTATTACTGCGGACGTGAGGAATCGGAGTGCCGGTCATTTATGTGCACGCGCGAGGAGGCAGCGTGTTATTTTATCGAATATGTCCTGTCACAGGACAATGGCAAGTTTGTTTCTGCTCCGATCCTTTCCCAAACCAAAACACCCGTGCCTAAAACTGCCAATTGATACGCTCCACTTTCATCTCCATTATCATTCTACACGTAATTTCCTGCGGGACCCCCCCAACAGGGATGACACTCATTCCGGCGGGAGAATTCGTTTTGGGAATCAATCCGGATCAGCAAATCATTCAGTTTATGTCCGATGCCACACTGGCTCTCAATGCCCAACCTGCACAGAGAATTCACCTCAAAGCCTTCTACATTGACCTCCACGAAGTCACTTACGAAGCGTTTCGTCTATTCAAACCCAAAATCGAATACGATATTAAGGATCACCGAGAACCCATTCGTGGAGTGAGCTGGTATGAAGCTGACGCATACTGCTTTTGGCTGGGAAAACGTTTGCCCACGGAGATGGAATGGGAAAAGGCCGCGCGAGGGACTGACGAAAGACTGTTCGTATGGGGGTCAGAGTTCAATCGGAAGAATGCCAATTTTGGCAGGCAGGTCCAGCCTGTCGGAAAGTTCCGAATGGACACCAGCACCTACGGTCCTCGCGATATGAATGGAAATGTTTCAGAGTGGACGTCCAGCTGGTATCAGCCTTATAGCAAATCGAAGCACAAGGACATGCTTTTCGGGGAAAAAGTCAAAATCCTACGCGGCGGATCCTTCCATAAGCAGGAGCATGGATTTATGAAGGAATTTACGATGCTACCCTATCGAAATTTCGCACCACCTAGCCAACGCTTCTGGGATACCGGGTTTCGCTGTGCCAAGTCTACCTAACCCTCAATCATGAATCTGTTCCCCGGGAAGACTGTGGCTTTTCACTCACATGGTCAGAAATATCACTATTAGAACCACCTAAGCTGGGCAAGGACGGGGCGGCAACTGAACCCGGTGGGACTAGACGGTTCGAAGCCGTCATCGAAGTGGCATCATCCGCCTTGGTTGCCTGTTCAATGGTTTTTTCAATGATTTTACTTTGGCTTGTGGGAGTGTCTGTTGATTTTTTTTCCGTCTTCACCGGTCTTCTACCCCGTCCCCGTTGCGCCGGAACCCGGCGCCCGCTGGAAGGTTTTCGGGTAGAATGCTTTCTTTGCGCGGGACGCCCCCTCCCCCCACGGGCAACCCTCCCACTGCTCGAACGCTTTTCTCCGGAATCCTCTTCCGGTTTTTTCCGGTCATCCCGCTGCCCCGAACTTGCTCCTTTTATTCTCGATTCCTGCCGGGCCAACTCCTCCGCAGTTTTTTCGGTGACCTGATACTTAAACTCCGCCCAAGCCAACCCCGGTTGGCCGATAAATTCCAGCTTAAACTGATGCCTTTCTTGAAGTTCCAGTAAAAATTTAGCTTTATTGTTAAGCAAGTATTCCGTTACCGGCGGAGACACTTCGACTTTCAGTTCCTTCACTTTACCAGTTGCAAGACGCTCCCTTATTTTTCTCATAACATCCAAAACGATGTAATTAAGCGCCCGGACGGTTCCAGTTCCATTACAGGCTTCACATTTTATAAACGCCCCCTCCTGTACAGGCGGGGACAACCTTTGGCGAGACATCTCCATCAGCCCGAATTTGGATATTCGTGAAATGTTAATCCGAGCTTTATCGAGCTTACAGATCTTCTTAAGTTCTTTTTCGACTAGCGACTGGTTCTTCTTTTGAAACATGTCGATGAAATCGATCACAA
>CAJWLY010000036.1 GCA_913043155.1 uncultured Nitrospinaceae bacterium
GCCTCTCTCTTCCTACCAGCTACTTCCATTTCAGCCCGTACAGTGTAAAACCCTTCCTGCTCTGGCGTCCACTTGTAGCGGGCTTCCCCGTTTTTATCCGTTTTGAGCGATACGGTTACGAGCGAATCTGACTGGCTCTTTACTATCAAGAGAGCCTCGGACCCAGCAGCCGGATTGTAATCATCCTGAAACGCTCGGACGCGAACCAGCACATCCTCACCTTCCTCGTAGCGTTCCTTGTCGGTCTCGAGTTGAAGGAGGTGAGTTTCCGGATCGTCAGTGAGCCAGGCGACAAGATTATTCCAGAATTTATAGTAGTGGCGTCCACTTCCACCTTCTCCTATGCGGCGGAAGTTCCAGTTCCACGACGAATCGGTCGCCATAACAAGGGTTCGCCCGCGGCCCACTTGACCGGCAACCAGAACGGGATAAGTCTTGTCGCTTTTAACGGACGAAGCGAGAACATGCGCGTCCTTACGCGGTTTGAGTCCGACATTGATTCCGTTGAGTTCAGGTAAATTCTTCCAGGCATCAGCATTGGCGACGGAATCCTTTTCAAGCTGCAGAATAGGATGACGAAGCAGGTTCTCTTCCCGCCTTAGACGAAACGGTTGGTCGCTGAAGTATTGCGTGGCACGTTCCAGCTGGACGGGCAGAATCTCTTCAATCTCCGTTTGCCCGTATCCGCCTCCCTGAAAAGACAACTCACCGCCAATCATCATGAACGCCCCACCCTTCTTCACGAAGTCTCTTATGTTATGCAGATAACGCTTATCGACGAACGGATCATAGCGGAAATTCTGAAACACGATGAGATCGAACGAATTGAGATAATCAGTGAACAACAGGTTGGTCGGAAATGGAATGAGGCTCAACTCAGAAGTCGGCGAGGCCACGTCGTCGCCAAGCGTACGTAGAATGAAAAAGGACAGCAGGTCCACCTTGGGGTGGTTGGCGAGTACTTCGCGCAGAAACCGGGAGTCCCATGTGGGCCTTCCGTTGAGATGCAAGACCCGGATACGGTCGCGGATAACTTTTACCTGAAAGTCGCGTCGATTGTTGGTAACCACAGATTCGCCGGCAAACAGGGGCACGGTGAGAGTGTAGATACGTTTTCCCAGTGTACTGGGAGTAAACTCGAGTTCGACCGGGTACTGGTTTTGCCCTTCGCGCACTTCGATGATCTGGGAAACGAGCAAGGTTTCACCTTCCTTGAGCACTAGAGGTACGTTCTTATTGCCCATGTTTGACGCGTCAAGCGTAACGCGTAAACGAATGGGCTGATGAATGAATCCAAAATCGGCTACTTCTAGCTCCTCGATGGCGAGGTCCTTGAACATCTCGTTGCTCCCAGCCTGAAAAGTATGGACGGGCCCACTCCAGTCGGCGAGCAAGTTTAACAATTCGGGAGAAACTGTATCAGACTCCATCGTCAGGTCGGCTCCGTCAGAAAACAGCATCACTCCCCGGAGTGATTTACCTTCATACCGTTTCTTCACCTGCGTAAATATTTCAGTGATATCCGTGTTCGGGGTTTTCGCTCGGTAACGGCCTGGGATCTCTACAGCAGGAATTGGTTCAACGCGGTCTGAGGCCAGAAAGTAATCGACCTGAAAATCATCTTTCAGAGACTCCAAGGCTTTGTGGTTTTTTTCCAGAGCCTGGCGAACGAGATTGATACGCGGCGTTTCGGATGGAAACGTTTTGATCGACAAACTCTTGCTGTCATCAAGCAGAACCACAACTGCGTTTTTCAGCATTTGGCTTTTCCTGAACTCCAGTTCAGGCTTCAACAAAAGGAAAACCAACACAGCAAAAGTGAGCGTACGCAACACGATGAGAAAAATTTTGCGCGTCGGGGATTGAATCCGCCCAAGGCTGGTCCAGAAAAACCATAGCGCAACTGGAACCAACACCAGTACGACCAACCATACTGGAGTCAGGTCCTGCGTCACCCAACGGAGTCCGATCTCGTTGAACTCGGCCGGGTCCAGTCCAAACCATTCAATAAGGGTGCTCATGGCGAGTGGTATCTTCTCAATCTTTCCAGAATAATAGGCAAATGTACCATGTCTTTTTTGTAATCCAGCGTGAGCGCGTACATGATGATGTTCACCCCAAGGCGAATCGATAACTGCCTCTGCCTTTCACCACCGGCAATGATGTCGTGGGCCCAGTGCCCCAATTTATCCCGCGCCCAAGCACCGCCAAAATCGTTGGTGGAGTAAACTAGAACCGTTCTGCCCTTGACGTTGATCCCCTCGAGGTAAGGATTGATTAGAGTACGCCCAGTCACACGGTTGATTAGGTAAAATGAGCGAAAAATGGAATGGTCGCGAGGAATCTTCTGTAAAGGAACCTGTGGAAACAGGGAAGCGATCATATTGCGGACCGATCCATCAAACTTCGAGTTTATTTTAGAGGTGTTGTCGTCGATAAGGAGAAACCCACCGAAATTAAGATAATCCCTAAGCCGGCGCAAATCCTCTGAAGAAAAAGGCTCGAATTCTTGATCACCTGCCATGTAAAGAAACGGGTAGCGGTACAGGTCTGGATCGGAAAGTTTGACCTGAAAGGATTCGCGCTTGACCTCGATCGAAGTCCGTCGCGCAACCTGTCCCAGTAAGCTGCCGAGCGCCGTCAGGTGCGGGTTGTAGCGTCCTCCTTCGTATTTCAACTGGGGGATGGACAACCGGGAGTAATCGGCCCTGGCAGGACTCGCTGAAGCGACAAGGACCAGCACTCCGAAAACAAGAATTATCTTTACGGGAGAAATACGCATCAAACTGAGTGTAAAGTGGAACCGGCCCATTTTCAATCGCGATTCGGGAAAGTGGATCTGGGCAGTTTTTACAAATACTTTGCCTCATCTCGGCAGGGTGAGGTAGACTGAAATCCATCAAATAAAACAATGCCCACGCCCAACTGGGAAACAATCGTGAAACGAAATATATTGATGAATCCGGGTCCCGTCAACGTCACCGACAAGGTGCGCGACGCCCAACTACGAGGAGACCTGTGCCACCGCGAGCCCGAGTTCTCCGAACTCATGAGATCGATCCGCCACAAACTGGTCCAAGCATTCAATATCGAGCAGGAGTACACAGCAATCTTGATTACCGGTTCTGGAACCGCCGCACTGGAGATGGCGGTTTCGTCCTGTCTTGCTCCCGGCCGGTCCATGCTGGTGATCCAAAACGGCGTGTACGGAGAACGCATCGGCAAAATGGCCGATGTCTACCGGATGGACAAGTGTGTGCTGACCTATAGTTGGGGCGAACTCCCGCGATTGGAAGCAATCGAAGACACGCTGAAAAATGATCCCTCGATTGAAGTGGTTGCCATGGTGCACCATGAAACCACAACCGGGCTCCTCAACCCGCTTCCGGAAATCGCTGCGCTGGCCCAGAAATATGACAAACGCCTTGTAGTGGACTGCGTCAGCAGCCTGGGGGGCGACATCATCAATTTAGCAGAATACCCAATTGACTTCGTCGTCGGAACTGCCAACAAGTGTATCCATGGCCTGCCGGGCGTTTCATTCGTGTTACATAGAAAGAAAGACCTGTGCCGGGTGGAGGATATTCCCGCGCGGTCGATTTACTTCAATCTAGCAGATCATCACAAAGCTCAGGAACAAGGCGATACCCTGTTCACCCCGGCTGTTCAGGCTCATTACGCTTTCGACGCCGCCTTGGACGAACTAATTGAAGAAACGGTCAAGAAACGTATTGCACGTTATCGCCGCACAGCAGAGCGATTGCGCAAAGGATTCGAGGAAATCGGACTCGAACTTCTCATTCCGGAAGGCCGCAGGTCCAATTGCCTCACCGCGCTCAAACTTCCCGACGGCATCTCCTACCCGTGGCTCCACGATCGTTTAAAAGAAAACGGGTTCATCATTTATGCGGGACAGGGACTGTTTAACAATAAAATTTTTCGTATTGCCAATATGGGTGATATTCGGAACGAAGAATTCGAAAAGTTTTTAAAGGTGCTCAAAGAATGTTTCGTCACCACCAGGAAAGCGGGAGAATAATACGGTGACTCTTTACGAACTCATGAACGAGTATGCACGAACCAATCCCGGCGAACCGGTAAGCGAGAGCCGAACCCCGGAACTGGGAAACAGCCTGTCTCTCCTCCATTCAAGCCTAATGGAATGTGGTCTCGCCAGCGAAGAACAAGCGGGCGCACCTCGCCTCACCGCAAAACCGATCGATATCGAACCTTCGCATCTCAGCCATTTCATCGTGGCGTACCTTCCGTTCAATTCGGTTACGGAAAAAAGTGAGATCAATCATGTTCTGTTTGACATCTATTCCTTTTTCACCTGGCTGAATAAAAAGAACATCACCCACGGGTTAGCCAGAACCAACCTCTCTCAACTGGTGAAAGACCTCTATTCGATGCAAGACCGATGCCTTAGGCTCAGCCATATGCTCGATAATGAATCGGGCCGCGTCCTGAACGATCCGCCGGGAATTCATAATACGGTCACGGATTTTTTTTCGGTGAAGAAGATTGACGGTGATCTTATTTCTCTCAAAGGGCGCCATCAGGACGAGGTGGTACGATTACGCCTTCCCTCCGACATTCTCCCGCTAATCCAGCTGAACGACTGCCTCGACCTGGTGCTCGGCGACACCTCTGAAAAATGGGTTGTACTGGAAGCGGGACAGGTCTACCCTCAAGTGGATTAGCCCCGTTTATAGCTCCGGATTCACGGTTATTGGGAAGCCCGCCTAGAATAGGAACCGCAGTTGCGCTTTACGTAAACTTTTGGTTCCAAAAACAACATTCACTTGAAAAAATCAGGGGAATACTTTACAAGACTCCCTATACAGGGAGAGACTGGGCGGGATTAAAAACGTTCTTTCTTGTAAAAATATACCACTTGCGAGTTAAAACGCATGGAATTTCAAATCAATTATGAAGATATGCAGTGGATAGCTCTGGGGCCAGAACTAACAGTTTTGTTCACAGCATTTTTTCTCCTGCTAATCGGATTGAAAAAAACCTTCAATGTCAACGCGTATCTGTCGAAGGCGGCGCTGGTGGGAATCGTGGTCGCGCTCCTTTTTTCGCTTGGCTTGTGGACCGGCGCCCCATCTGCGGGTAGCGGTGTCTCTCCAGACATGTTCAGCAAATCGCTGATCCATGACCGGTTCGGGCAGGGATTCAATATCATCTTCCTGATTATGGCGTTGTTCGCGGTTTTCGGTTCAGTAAGGTACCCGCAGGTGGACCATGAGAACAAAGCCGAATACTTCGCACTCGTACTTATGGCGGTCGCGGGGATGATGTTTCTCGCCAAGTCGGGAAATCTGATCACAGCATTTATCTCCCTGGAGATTTTTTCGATTTCGCTTTATATCCTTTGCGGATTCTCGGCCAAGCATGGAACCGGACGGGAGCATCCTTCCAACGCTCCGGAACTGAGCTGGGCGACTCTGTCGTCTCAGGAGTCGGCGGTCAAGTATCTTCTGACCGGTGCATTCGCCTCGGCCATCCTCGTATACGGGATGGCACTCATCTACGCCGGAACCGGCACAACGGAAATTCGTTTCATCGGCCAGTTGCTGCATTGCAGTGAGAATGGCGAATGCACTAATCCTTACAGCCGCAACACGCTCGTTTATATCGGCATGGGACTCCTGTTTGCCGGGCTAGCCTTCAAGGTTTCCCTGGTGCCGTTTCACTCCTGGACCCCGGATGTCTACCAAGGAGCGCCGACTCCAATCACCGGATTCATGGCAGTCGCCACTAAAGCAGCGGCTTTCGCTTTGATCGCACGAATTTTCTTCACGGCGTTTCCCGAAATTGACAAAATCTGGATGCCGTTCCTCTTCGGGGTGTCGGTACTTACGATGCTCGTGGGCAATATTGCAGCAATCTTTCAGGACGACGTGAAACGCATGCTGGCTTACTCGGGTGTTGCGCATGCGGGGTACCTGCTAATCGGCATCGTGGCCAATAGTGAGGACGGTGTAGCAAGCATTCTTTTTTATCTAAGCGTGTATCTCTTCATGAATATAGGGGCCTTCGCGGTGGTTTTTATCATGGAGGGTGAAGGAAAGGAAGGAAACTCGATTTATCGGTTTAAGGGGCTGGCTAAACAGCGCCCCATGCTCGCGGCAGCCATGAGCCTGTTCATGCTGTCTTTGGCCGGGTTCCCCCCGACTGCGGGATTCTTCGGCAAGCTATATGTTTTCCTAGCGGCCATTCGAGAGGGTTACATCCTGATCACCATAATGGCCGTGATTGCGACCGTTATTTCCGTTTATTTTTACCTGCGGGTCATCGTTATGATGTATTTTCACGAAGACGAAAGCGGGGAGTTGGTCATCATACACCGGGGAATGGGCACCATTGTCGCCGTCAGTTCCCTCGCCATCCTTCTGATCGGATTTTTTCCTTCCGGTCTCATGCACCTCGCTCTCGCATCGATACCTTTCTAAGAGTTCATCCGTCTACATAAAAATAGTCCGCTGTAGCCATTGCGGATATTTCTGTGCCGTTATTGATTTACTACCTTTTGGGATTACGTTGGAATCCGGCAAGCCTAACGTTCCAGCAAAAAAGTGACGGGTCCGTCATTGACTAGGGATACTTTCATATTTGCCGCAAATTGTCCCATAGCGATGGGGAGTCCAGACTGCCCCAACACGCGGGCATAATATTCGTACAAGGCTCGCGCCGTTTCAGGGGCTGCTGCCCGGTCGAATCCGGGTCGGCGCCCCCGCGAACAATCACCGGCGAGAGTGAACTGAGAAACGACCAAGATGCTGCCTCCGACGTCCAGGCAAGAACGGTTCATTTTTCCATTTTCATCAGGAAAAATTCTCAGGTTCAATGTTTTCTCCGCCAGAAAGTCAGCCTGTCCTTCCCCATCTCCTTTTTCCGCACCAAACAAGACCATAAGCCCTTTATTGATACAGGCGATTTCTTTTTCGTCAACCGAGACGGAAGCACCCGTTACGCGTTGCAGAACAAGTTTCACAGGAATGATTTGCAGGCAAGAGGGTTTTTAAAAATAAGCTCTCACTTTCGTGGCAAAAAACCGGGCGTCAAAACTTTCGACGCCGGCCCATGTTTTCACTTCTCCGTAGCACTTGGGGTACCGTCCCTCGTAGGTGCTTTGGCAAACAGTGCAGTACTTACGGTTCCAAAGAACTTTTTGGCCTGCTTCATTCAACCCCCATCACCTGAACCAGAACCTCGCGTTTTCGAGCCCGGTTATCAAAATCGCAAAGGACGATCTGTTGCCAAGTTCCCAGCTGGAGCTCGCTCCTAATAAAGGGGACGGTCAAGGAGGCTCCCATCAGGGCCGCACGCACATGAGAGAATCCGTTACCATCGCCCCACCTTGCGTCGTGGGCATAATGGAGATTGACTGAAGCCTGCCGCTCAATGGCTTTTTTAAGGTCCTCCACCGCTCCCGACTCATATTCGATAGTGGTGATACCGGCCGTAGAACCCGGTACGAAGACCGTCGCGGTGCCATCGGAAAGCCCGGAGCCCGATACCCCTTGCGCCACCTGACGGGTGACATCCAGAATATCTCCGAATCCGGCCGTCTGCATCTCAAAGGAGCTGGTTTTAACCTGAAAGGTCATCGCAAGCGAGAGAGGGTTTCCATTTTAGAATCAATAAACGCTTTGTGAGGAATACGCAGAGCCTTGGTGATGCGCCGTATCTCTTCTGCCTCATCATGAGAGAGTTCCCCGTCGGCCGCAGCTATGACAAACAGACAATCAGTCATCTTCAACCGCTCGTTATAGGTGGCGAGACGATTAATTTCGGCGGTCACCTCATGAAAGTCGAACCCACCCTGAGCCTGTTCAGCCACGACTTCGAAGAGCACTTTCAACTCCTTGCCGGTGAAAGAAAAGCGGTCGGACAAAACTTCCTTTAGGGCTTTCTGTTCCGCCTCGTCAAAATGATCGTCAACGTGGGCAACCGCCGCAAGTAGTGTCCCGAAAAGACAGATAAAATATATCTTATCGTGTGGCACCTCCACTTTAATCCCCCGCCTAGCCATCTTCAATTCAATTTTTTTAAGAACCTTACGTTTGAAATATTTTTCCAGTTCCGGATCCTTGTCGCGCGCATGGGCAAAGATGGTTTTGTGAAGCAAATTGCGCATCCTGCCCAGCGACCGTCTGGTTGGAGAGGATTTCTTTAGGAAAGCCTGAAACCTACCAACGAGGTCTTTTTCCTCCTCCCCTGCTCGCTTGTCTACCTGCACCATGGTCTCAAGAGCGTGAAGAATTTCCTCTTTCTCCTCTGGGGAACTCAATTCGGCGATCAGCTGGTAATATAATTCGTCCTGTTCTTTTTTCGAAACCGGTGCCGCCAAATAATATTTTAGTTCTGTGAGTTCGTCCTTATCCAAGTTGAATTTTCGATAAAAAGATTTGAGAATATTCAATTCCGACTGGGTCACTTCACCGTCAGCCCAAGCGATTGTGGTTAAAACTTTAAGGAACGTGAGTTTTTTTAAATAAGACATAGTCCGTCTATAAAATTAGAACAGGCCGGGCGAAAGATTTTCTATACATCGGCTCAATATCAGTTGATCTGATTCAACCAAAGCCGGGGTTTACGAAATCCATCGGTGAACCCGAGCAAATCCAGAAATCCATCTCCGTTAACATCTCCAAAAGTCATTTCTTCAAGGCGGCCCGATGCTGGCATTCGTTTATCGGTATCCACACTAAACTTCCAGTTTCCGTGACCGATCAGGAAACGGGGCCCGGTTTCGCTCAGAATGATCGCATCGGGAACGCCGGTTCCGTTGGCGTCGAGCAGGTAGACGCGGTGTGCAGGTTCGGATGGCAGCTGCGCATGTGGCTTTTTACGAAAACGGCCGCGACCGTCGTTTTCCAGAAAGTAACAGGTTTCTCGGGAATGCGCCCGGTATCGTTTTTTAATGGCCCGGTTTATCACCAATAGATCATTGTCTCCGTCGCGGTCAAAATCAGCCCAGTCGGCATGCGTGCTTTGATCCTGGATCAACGGAAGAAGACGCCTTGTATGGTCCGCAAAACGCCCCACTCCATTATTGATCAACAACCGATTCTGTCCGTTTCCGTAAACCAAAAATACGTCCGGAAAGCTGTCCCCATCGTAATCAGCAATGGAGGTTCCAGCGATTCCTGGAGGCAGTTGGGGCCACAAAAGTTCGGTTTCGTCCTTAAATTCCCCTTTACCATTGCTGATCAGTACCTGTCCCTGCCATTTGTCGAGTTGCCCATCCGCCCGGAGTACCTCCGCTCCAGTAAAAATCAAGTCAATATCCCGATCATGATCCAAATCAACCAGGTCGACGCGGTTGATACCACGACGGACAAAGGGAAGCGAATATTTTTCTCGGGAAAAGAAATAGCCCTTGCCGTTATTGAATAAAATTTTAGCCGATCCGGCCTCTGTCGGCGGAGTAATTAGAAGCAGATCATCGCTCCGATCCTCATCGAGATCTCCGGCCGTGAGAAAAAGGATTTCCCTCTCAAACTCCTGTGTCCTACCTCGACTATTACTGTAATCAAAACCTTGCCTGCCACGGTTGAGGAGAATCCAGATTCGAGCTCCTTTTTCAGGCGCCGAGGAAAACCAAACGAGATCAGATCCTAGATTCCTGTCGGCCTTTAAAAACATCGCCCCCTTAAGTGGGACTGCCGGAAAAGGAAGGTAATGCTGGGGAGCTTCCTGATAAAATTGTTTATCCGGGTTTTCGGTGACCCTGCGCTTTTGAGTGCAACCGGCGGCAAGACCAAATACTAAAAGTAGGAGAAGTGCCCTGGTTAAATTTGGATGGCGGGAAATCAGGTTGGGAGACACCGCCCCACAATCCCCAGAAAGCGGCCTTGATTCTGAGAAAAACTTCGCGGACATCAGTTTTAAGGAATAACAAAATTTCATAAAAAAAAACCTTTAACGACCCACCCCTTTAAAGTCATAGAATAAGAAAACATTTATTTAAAAAGAAGCAACCCGGCTCATATGAGCCCGGGAAGCGCAATATTTCTGTTCAAAAGGGGTCAGATACCCGCAAACCCACTCTCCCTGAAAAGTCTGGCGAAACCCCTCCAGCATCGCCTGGGAAACTTCTCTGAATGATATTTCTCTCCCAAGGCATTCTGATAAGGTCGTGACCTTCTGCTTGAGGGTTTCAACGGAATTGGAACGCGAATTCGCGAGGCTGAATTTCAACAGCGAGTGCATGAGAGTCCGATCACAACGGATGAGGATAGACCCGTGTTGGAG
>CAJWLY010000037.1 GCA_913043155.1 uncultured Nitrospinaceae bacterium
ATTTTTTTCCAGCGCGGCCAACGAAGGGAAAACCCTGCTCGTCCTCGTCTTTTCCAGGCCCTTCCCCAACGAAAACAAGGTCTGCTCTCGGGTTACCCGAGCCGAAAACGATGGTCTTGCGCCCGCTGCTCAGTTTACAGCGAGCACAGTCGCCGAGTTCGCTCCGAATATTTTCCAGGGTTGGGACGGTACTTTTCTTTGCAGGCGTTTGCTTTGCCATATCAGATTGAAGTTGAGTTGATTCGTTTAGCGGATGAGTTTCATCCGTATTCCGCGAGCCCGCGCTGAGAGGTGATTTCGATTCCAGAGGGATATCTGTATAACCGTAACTCCTGAGGAATGTCAGGTAGCTCTTTAAGTCTCTTAAAAGGGTGGCGCGATCGGAAGTTTGCATAACGGTTTTCAGGATAGCAAATGGACTTTTCCAAGACAATACCTATTGGTGCCGCTTTTTACGTCTAGGATTGGATGAAGCTCTACATTTCCAATTGTTTCATCGGCAGGCATCGTTTATAATCCATCTGGTAGTATGTCTTTTCTAAAGGGGAGAAAAAAAGGATATGTCCGGCCTGAAAAGCGCGTGGGAACTCAGCCTAG
Organism: uncultured Nitrospinaceae bacterium; assembly: GCA_913043155.1. Taxonomy (GTDB): domain Bacteria; phylum Nitrospinota; class Nitrospinia; order Nitrospinales; family VA-1; genus CAJWLY01. Next base: position 598 of record CAJWLY010000037.1, read on the forward strand.
AGAGGTCCGACAAGCTGGTTCCTGAATTGAAAAGCAATAAAAAACTCACCAAAAAACAAAAAGAAGAAATCAGCGAAATTCGCAAGGAGTATGGAGCGAAAATTGCGGATAAGGATGTGATGCTTCAGGACAAGTTGAACAAGCTTCCTGATCGCACCCGCCCTGAGGAAATCCACGTCGTCGCAGAGGAACTCCAAAAGGTATTCGCAGAGGAAAAAAAAGCATTGGAAGAAGAAATGGAGCAAAAAATCGATTCTGCTCGTAGCAAGTTTAGTTAGTTTCGTGGTTTCTGAATACCCCAACCCCGTTTACGCTTGAACCGTTTCCTCTAATCTCTAACCCTATCTATTCAATGCGATGAAAAGCGTTATCCGACAACTGATCGGTGGTGCCCTTGTTAGGGCTAAGGAAAACGGCGAACTTGAGCTTTCGGTTGCTCCCGAAATTGTGGTCGAAAAACCCAAGGAGGAAAAGTTTGGTGATTTTTCCACCTCCGTTTCCATGATGCTTGCAAAGTCCGAACGCAAAAAGCCCCGCGATATTGCTGAGATCCTTTGTTCTCATCTTAAAAACGGAGAAGGGCAAGTCGTTGCGTCCGTCGAAGTGGCCGGACCCGGCTTCATCAACCTGAAGATGGCCCCTACTTTCTTTTTACAGCGGCTGGTTGGGGTGGCCGAGGAGGGGGTTGACTTCGGGGCCTCTGACGTTGGAATGGGAAGGAAGGTTCTGCTCGAGTTTGTTAGTGCAAACCCTACAGGCCCGCTTCATGTGGGGCATGGGCGTGGGGCCGCGGTGGGCGATATGCTGGTGCGGCTCCTAAAAAAAGCCGGTTACACGGTGAGTAGTGAGTATTACATCAACGATGTCGGCAACCAGATGAACACCCTTGGGCGCTCCACTCGGTTGCGCTACTACGAACTTCTTGGTAAGGGCGGCGAGTTCCCCGCCGATTTCTATCAAGGCGACTATATAAGAGATATCGCGCAGGAAATCATCGACCGCCATGATCAGAAATTTTTAGATCAATCGGAAGAAGAGTCCCTTCCTTTTTTTCGTAAATATGCACTGGAGTATATTTTAAACGGAATTAAGAAGGACCTTACCGAATTTGGTGTTGGGTTCGACCGCTGGTTCAGCGAGCAAAGCCTTTATGATGACCGGTTGGTTGACGAGGCTATCGATTGGTTGCGCGAAAAAGATTATGTCTACGACAAGGATGGTGCGGTGTGGCTCAAGTCTTCCGCCTTCAAGGACGAAAAAGACCGTGTCATCATCAAGCAGACGGGGGAGAAAACCTACTTTTGCTCCGACATTGCTTACCACAAAAATAAAATTGACCGGGGATTTGAATGGATTGTCGATCTCTGGGGTGCGGACCATCATGGTTATGTTCCGAGAATGCAGGCCGTGCTCGAGGCGATGGGATATGACAAGGACGTATTCAAGGTGATGCTGGTGCAGTTTGTGTCTTTGAAGCGAGGCGGAGAAAAAGTTTCCATGTCTACTCGTTCCGGTGAATTTGAAACCCTAGCTGACGTTGTGAAAGATGTCGGTGTCGATGCTACCCGGTTTTTCTTTCTGATGCGAAGTTCTGACAGTCATCTTGATTTCGACCTCAAACTGGCGAAGGAGGAGTCACCGGAGAATCCGGTCTTCTATATTCAGTACGCCCATGCGCGTATTTGCAGTATCTTCCGTACTGCCGCCGAGCAGGGATTGAATTTGCCACTTCCCTCGAAAATCGATTTATCTCCATTGAAAGATGAAGAGGAGTTCAGCCTCATCAAGAGGATCCTCAGTTTTACCGAAGTGATCGAAAAGAGCGCGGAATCGCTGGAAGTGCACCGTGTCCCGTTTTTTCTGCATGACCTTGTGGCGGCGTTTCACGGATATTATTCCCGCCACCGGGTAGTGAGTGAGGATAAAGCCCTGTCCCTGGCGCGATTATTTTTAGTCGATTGCCTTCGCACTACAATACGTAACGGGTTAGCCGTTATGGGGGTTTCTGCTCCAGAACGTATGTGAGCGGGCTTGGTTATGTTGTTTAAAAGGGGAGACTATACAACCCACTTTTTTGATCGGCTCGTTTTTGTGAAATTCCTTCACCCCCATTCTGGAAAAGGAGGGGACATTTTCTTACCATATCAACCTTTCCTGAAATCATCAGGCGGGCTCAAGTGAAGTCTTCGACCAAAACGATTTCGTTTTTTCTTGTTTTCTTCTTTATTGGAACGGGGATTTATTTTAGCGCGATGAAAGCGCGCGAATTCTTCCGTCCGCGTGAAAGCACTGCGCTGGGGAAAGCTATCCCGGTAAAACCAAAAAATCTGCGGGACCGGCAAAAGCAGGCAGCACCTGTTTCGCGTGGCGAAGAGCTCACCTTTTTCGACACGCTGGATGATCCGGCGATGAATAAATTAGTCGATCTGGACGGTAATATTGTTGAACTGCGAACAGAATCTGGGGACAGATCTAAGGTTCTGCCCCTCGCTTTGGCGACAAAGGAGCAATTGGTAACTTCAGTACAGGAGCCGGTTGTTGAAAAAAACTCGACTACCGCTTCTCGGGTAGTTTCCCCTGAGAACCCTATTGATGCTGGATTCGGAGTACAGGTGGGTTCGTTTCGTCAACTGGAACGGGCGAGGGTGCTTGAAGAAGAGCTAAAGGGGAGAGGGTATCCCGTATACGTTGCAGAAGCCAAGAATCCTGTTGCGGGGAAAATTTGGTACCGCGTTTTTGTCGGGCACTATAAAGATAAGCAACTTGCTCTGGGCATGGCATTCCAGATAAAGGAACAGGAGCACCTCAACGGTGTGGTCATCTGGCAGGAGAGGTAAAGTCCTTAGGTCCCCCAGTGATCAATCTTCCAGCGGCGTGTATTTCTGTAGAACTTCAATCTTGTCGTCAACTCTGGGGCCGCCGTAATAATTTTCAAAACTGTCGTACATTGACTGAAAATGGTACATGAACCAGTCATCATTATAAAGTTTGCGTCGAACATCTCCCCCGTTAAACTCGAAATCAAGTTTTGACTGCTGACCTGGTTCAATAGTGATTGTGCCCATTTGATTTGGAATAAAGGGGTGCCATGCGACTACTTCGTACGTACCCGGTGGAATATCTTTTATAGAAAATCTTCCTTCCTCATCGGTGATAGCGTAATACGGATTATCCACCATCAAGCCTCGGGTTTGGAGGAATGGGTGTAGGTTGCATTTAAGCAGAAACTCTTCTGTGTCATGCTTTACGAAAGCGTTTCGCACTTGGGAGGTATGGGCATTGACGGGGCGGTGACTTCTTTGATCTACTCCACGGTTGGTGAATTCGTAAGTGACGACTTCGTGGATGATGGGGTCTGTGTTTTCCAGTAACAGCGTTTCCCCATTGCGGATACCAATTGTATAATTAGGTGTGTGGCAACGGTTCATTACAACCTTCTGGATTTCCGTCGTAAATGGTTTTCCTTTTGGAATGCCTATTAATTTGATCACGGTGTCTTTTAGCTCGCGTGATTTAGAGACGGTGAAGTCGAATAGAATACGACGGCCCAACCCATCAGAAATTCGGTTACAGTATTCAATATTGGGCGATGCAATGAGAGGAAAAAAACGGGGATCCGGAACTTTGCCCTTAAAAGTGACCCTTCCCGAGAGCGTGCCGCCATTTTCAACTGAGACCACCTTATATTTTGGGGGAGTCTTATCGAATAGTTTTTTTGCTAGATCGTTATTTCGGTGATAAAGCAGGTCCACCAACTTTCGTGCTTCTTCAACCTGGTCCTGCGCCAAGTACAGAAGCCCCAGATCGTAGATCGCCTTGACATTTCTGAAATCCATTTTTAGTGATATTTTGATTTCCTTGACGGCCTCTTCTATAAGGTTTAACTTGGCGAAAGATAGACCCCGATTATAACGAAGGAGCGCGTGGTCATAGCCGAGGCTCATCGCCTCTTCAAAGGCAAGCAAGGCCTTCTTATGCTGGCCGATTTGGCTGAGGGCGACTCCTAGGTTGGCAAACGCAAGCTTGTGTTTTGGGTCGTGCTGAATGGCCTTGCGGAACTCGTGCGCGGCTTCCTTCCAGTACTTGGCTTGGCTCAATTGCAAACCGTCGTTATAAAACCGGGTGGCTTGGGCGGAGTCTCTTGATTCCGCGGAAGAAAGGCCTGCGGATAGCACCAGAAACGCGTAGAGGAGAAAGGTGCCTGTGCCAATCGAGAAAAAATTAGTTCGGTTTATTTTCATCGTTTCCGGCAAAGGATAAGTATTTTTGGTTAAGCACCAAGCTATCAATCCTTTTTTACAGTGTCAACCCGGCACCAAAATCCTGCATCACGGCTAAGATACGGTTCCGGCTCGAAAAATTCCTTAAACTATGAAACTTGATTTCGATTTATTTAAACCCCATTCCCTGATCCGGAGTGGTTTCGCTCAAACCATTATTGGATCTCAGTTCTCGGGTGATACTTCCCTGCCGAACCGGTTGCACCATAAAGTGCGTGTGGGGTCACAATCTCTGCTAGTAGCCTTGGAGTTGCCCCCCCAAAAGCCGGATTCCCCGCTAGTTCTCCTAGCTCACGGGATGGGTGGTTGTTCGGAATCGAGTTATATGAGGCGCATTGCCCACAAGCTTTGGAAACGTGGGATGGGTGTGTTTATGATGAACCACCGCGGGAGCGGTCCCGGTATGGGGTTGAGCGACCGGCTGTGGAACGGTGGGGTCAGCGACGATTTGGCGCAGGTGATCGGGTACATCGCGCAGCTTTATCCCGGCCGGTCTATTGACGTGGTTGGGTTTTCCTTAAGCGGGAACGTTCTATTGAAGTATCTGGGGGAGGAGCGACAGCACCCGTTGCAAATCCGCAAAGCACTTGCAGTGAATCCACCTATCGATCTCAAGATCTCCAGCCATATTCTTTCGTGCAATCGCGGGATAGCTTTGTTTAACCACTATTACATGAAACTGATTCGTCGCGAAGTCGAAGCGCTGGCCGAGTGCTTCCCGCGGAGCTTCCTGCCTGGAAAAGTGCGTACCATTCGGGATTTCGACGTTGCTTACACCGCCCCGGCTGCTGGGTTCGTGGATGCAGACGATTATTATTTCAAATGCAGTTCTAAACAGTTTCTTAATAATATTATTACCCCCACCACGCTCCTATGCTCCGAAGACGACCCATTCATTCCCCACAGCCTGTTTAAAGCCGTCCATATGAGCAGTGCAATCCAACTTTATACCTCTGAACATGGGGGGCACATGGGCTACATATCGAAAGAGCCGACTCCCTTGGGAGACCACCGATGGATGGATTATTTTGTTGTCGAGTGGGTATGTGATGAGGGTGGTAATGGAATGGGATAGAAGAGAAGGAAAACTCCATTTAGAGGTTTGTGCCCAAGGGTAGGGGCAGGGCGCGATGCAACCTCATTTGGTAGAAAAGGATGAAAAGCGGGTAAGGCGCGCTTGTGAATCGTCGCGTTTTACGTTAAAAAGGTATTTTTTTTCAAGTGTCATTCTCTGCAAAGCGCGGAATCTCTTGGTTTAAATATTTTTATAATTTACAAGTTATGACAACAAATACCCGATTCAAGAATGTCGAGGCGATTTATGAGGGGCGCCTGCGGGGAAACCAGTTGATGGCCAGTGGCATCGCCCTCATGCCTGAGGATGCGCGTCTACTGTGGGCCTCCGAAGGGATGAAGGACGTTACCTGGCTCGATCTTGGTGACAACAACCTCGGCGATGAAGGTGTGCGTGAACTTGCTAGCTGCAGGTGGCTTGCCAACATCCAGTACCTCAACCTCACACAAAATGGCGTGACCGATGAAGGTTTGATGGCGCTCGCCGATTCAAAATACCTCACTCAACTCAAGCGCCTGCACCTTAAAGGTAATCCTATCAAGGGATCAGGTATCCTCGCTCTATTTAACTCGGGAGCCCTTGATAACCTTTCTACCATTCAAGTTCACGACGGCTGGACCTGTAAAAAAAAGGAAGGTTGGCGGTACAAACCCCAAGGCAGATAATGCAGGAAGACGGTAATCCCTGTCAGATTCACGTTCATATCTCAGGTGTCGATCGTCCTGGCATCCTCGCCGAAGCGCTGGAGTCAGTCGTGCGGTTCCACTGGGACGTGTTGGACATCAAACAGTTTGTTTTTAACGGGCTCCTCAACCTTTCTCTTCTATTGGGTGGGAAGGATAGTGACTCCATTTCTACGCTGGAGCAGGCACTCGATGTCTGGGCGAGGAAAACGAATGTCACGGTGCGTACGCTTCCCTGGGAGAGTGCCCTACGTCCGGAAGTTCCCTATCGGTACCGGTCAGTCGTCACCCTTCTCGGGCCCAATCTGTCGTCCAGGGTATTTCTTGAACTTACACAAACATTTGCCAGGCGCGACATTAATATCCTGCGTATCGAACAGCTCGACTACGGTAACCATCATGTGATTGAAATTGTCATCGGGAGCCGCGAAGCGCACTCGACGGTGGATGTGCTCAACGCGCTGGTTCATTTCAAGGAAAACCACCTGGTCGATATTGCGGTGCAGGAAGATACGATGTTCCGCAGAAACAAACGTCTCATCGTATTCGATGCTGATATGACTTTTTTGCAATGCGAGGTCATCGATGAGCTCGGCAAATTGGCCAATGTGGGTGAGCGTATGGAAGAGATCACCCGACGTGCTATGGGTGGGGAACTCGACTTCACCGCGGCCCTTAGAAACCGGGTAAAACTCCTTGCAGGGCTTCCCGTCGCCAAGCTTGAAGCGTTATACGAGCGTATTCCGATCACCCCTGGGGCGGAAGATCTCGTGCGCATCCTCCAGCACTTGGGCTACCGTATTGGAATCGTGAGCGGTGGGTTTCAGTTTTTCATCGATCGGATCAGGAAGAAATATGGATTCGACTACGGGATTGCTAACCATCTCGGAGTCAAAGATGGCAAGCTGACGGGGGAGGTGGAAGGGGAGATTGTAGACGCCAAGGCCAAAGAGGACATCCTAGTGTCCCTTGCCGAACGGGAGGGGTTTTCGCTCAAGCAGGTAGTGGCGGTAGGCGATGGAGCCAATGATATCCACATGCTTGCGCGGGCCGGACTCGGTATAGCGTTCAATGGCAAACCCATTGTGGAGCGCCACGCCAACGCCGGAATCAGCCAGCATAATTTAGAATTAATACTTTATTTTTTGGGTATTAATGGCAGTGAACTTAATGAATTACATGAGATATCCAAGACGGTTCCTGGCCCGCATTGGAAAGCCTCGTCTTAAATTTTAGCACGTTATGTTGTTTCTGATAGCCTATCTCCTATGAGTTTTCCTTATAAGGCGGTATTGTTTGACTGGGCTTACACGCTAGTGGACCTGGTCGATGAAGACGACCGCGCTGCGTTCGTTCGTTTGGCAGATTTTCTGCACGGTAGGGGAGTGGATCTGCCCGATTTTGAAACCTTGTTTGCGACCTATCAGGACTTGTTTTACGGGTTGATCGATGAATCGCGCCGAACGCACCGGGAAGCTTGTTTTGAAACGGTATTGAAGTATCTTTTTTTTTACTACGGTATCAAGCTAGAAGGCCGCGCTTCATGGAAGGAAACCCTAGTGGCCTACTATGAAGTCATTCACAGGGTCCGCACAGTCTATCCTGACGTGGTTTACACTTTGGAGTCGATGCAGGAGGTCGGAGTTCGCATGGGTGTGGTTTCCAACACGACCAATCCGAAATTCATCAAGGATGAAGAACGCCACCGTACCCGACTGGATCGCTTTTTTGAGTTTGCCCTGTATTCTTCCGATATGCCTTATCGCAAACCACATCCAAGTATATTCCGTGCAGCTGTGGAACGGTTGGAATTAGATGTTAGGGACATTCTTTTTGTCGGCGATCATTTAAAAATGGACATTGCTGGGGCACAGGCAGTGGGAATGTCTGCCGCTTGGCTTAATCGTAGCGGAAGCGCTTTGACCGACAGTGTAAACCCTGACTATCAACTGACCAGTTTGTCCGACCTATTGCAGATCACACCTTTCAAGGTTTAAACGAGACGATGCATCGCTTTTTTACCTCGCCCGAAAATATCAGTGAGGGTGTGGTGACGCTTTGCGGGAGCGATGTGGCGCACATCCGAAACGTGCTCCGACTCAAAAGTGGGGATCGCGTGCAGGTTCTAGACGGGCGCGGTGGTTGTTTCGTTGTATCGCTCATTCGTGTGGGCCGCGAAAAGATCCAGGGCCGGATTGAATCGCGTGAGGACGCAAGGAATTACGAGTCGCCGCTCTTTATTCGTCTGGGACAGGCTCTGGTTAAGGGGGCCGGATATGATGGCATTGTGCGCCGAGCCGTGGAACTGGGTGTGGGGCATGTTGTTCCTGTGAAGTCCAGGCGTTGTATCGTGAAGTTCTCAAAATCCGATATGGTCAGGAAAACTGAACGTTGGCAACGGATCGCACGCGAAGCGTCAAAACAGTGCGGGCGGGAGCGAGTTCCCGAGGTGGGACCGGCGGTGATGTCAGTTGAAGCTTTTTGCGCCGCCAACCAAGACGCCGATCTCAGGCTCGCTTTTTGGGAAGAGGAACGTGCTACTCAAGTTAATGATATGCCGGTAGGTGGGAAACCCAGCTCAGCCGCAATATTGATTGGCCCTGAGGGTGGATTTGCTGCAAGCGAAATCAAAAGTGCGGAGAAGTACGGGTTTCAGCCCGTAAGCCTCGGTCCGCGTCTGCTACGGACCGATACTGCACCACTTGTTGCTCTTTCCATTCTTCAGTACCGCTGGGGAGATCTTTAGGGAAAATTTCAGCAAGTAACTGTGATAGAACAGCTGTGCATTTTTGGGTTGAGAATGACATGTTTAGCAACCAACTAGAATCGAGCTAGATTTGTGATTCCGCATCCCACAGTTTCATTTCCCGTTCTTGCCCCGCGGAAAGTCAGTGGTACTTTTTAGGTTTTCTCTTTTTACCATTGATGCTACGTTTCCGCTAAAATTTGCAAACGGATGGTCAATATGAACTACCAATGCAATCTGGATATTTTTGAGGGGCCGCTTGATCTCCTGCTCCACCTGATCAAGGAACAGAAGATGGATATCTATGATATCCCCGTTGCCGAGGTCACCAAACAGTATCTCGAGTATCTCGACCTCCTCAGCGAACTCAACCTAGAAATGGTTGGCGAATACTTGGTGATGGCGGCAGAGCTTACCAGAATAAAATCGAAAACACTGCTCCCGGCTCCGGAAACCGAGGAAGATGCCCTGGCCGCTGCGGGGGAGGATCCGCGCGCAGAACTCATCCGCCGCCTGCTCGAGTACAAACGTTACAAAGAAGCCGCCTTCGAGCTACGGCAGAAGGAATACGACCAGCAACAGCTCTTTTCCCGCAACGGCGAATTAGAGCTTGAAGATAGTGAGCAAGAACTCTTGATCGAAGCCAATGTGTTCGATCTGCTCACTGCTTTCCAGAAAGTCATCAAAGAAAAGTCGTTCAAGAAAGATTACGAAATCAAGATTACAACACTTTCCGTTTCCGATCGAATCAGTGGCATCCTTGAGATTTTGAATGCTTCCGAAAGTGCTACTTTCTATTCCCTGTTCACGGAGCTCAACACTAAACAGGAGATTATTGTGACTTTTCTCGCGATTCTGGAACTTATGCGGATGCAGCTCATTCGGT
>CAJWLY010000038.1 GCA_913043155.1 uncultured Nitrospinaceae bacterium
TTTTGGTCTCCGGATGAAGCAACCCGACAGGTTTGAGCGGCCCAAACGCCAGAGTGCGTTCTCCTCGCATCGCGAGGTCCTCAATAGGCATACACCCCTCGAAGTAAACCGGCTTTTCAAATGATTTTAAAGGAACTGTTTCGCCCATTCTCAGCTCACGCACAAGGGTCGAATACTGCTCTTCATTCAATGGACAGTTTAAATAATCATCTCCTCCCTTGTTATACCTAGACGCAAAAAAGGTTTTAGTATAGTCAATAGAGTTGGCATCGACGACCGGGGACAACGCATCATAAAAATACAAGTATTGCTGTCCGATCAACTGGGAAATATTTTCTGAAAGTCTGGGAGATGTGAGTGGACCGGTAGCGATGATCACGGGTCCTTCCTCTGGAATTTCCGTTACTTCTTCCCGCTTGAGCGTAATATTGGGATGGGCAGAAAGTTTAGCCGTAATTTCGTTGGAAAATAATTCCCGGTCCACGGCCAAGGCACTGCCCGCTGGAACAGCATGGTCATCTCCAACTCCAATCACAATGGAGTTAAACTTTCTAAGCTCTTCTTTTAGGAGGTGTGGGGCGGAATACGGCTGGTTGTTGCCCAGAGAATTACTGCAGACGAGCTCGGCACAGTTTTGAGTTTTGTGCGCCGGGGTGGGGCGAACCGGACGCATTTCGCACAAAACCACCGGAACACCTCTTTCGGCCGCCTGCCAAGCCGCCTCGGAACCGGCAAGCCCGGCTCCCAGTATAGTTAAGTATTTTTTCACGCGTCCCCTGCGCAATTTCAAGCAGCTGTGGATTTTTTATACTTGCACTTGGGGCAAATAACCGAAGGATCTTCGTTCTTTTTCCATTTCTCGACCATGAAGGGATTTTTACATTCGGGGCACGCCTCCCCCACCGGCTTCTCCCAGGATACAAAACTGCATTTTGGATAAGCCGTACACCCGTAAAATGTTCTGCCTTTTTTAGACCGGCGGGCAGCAATCTTCCCTTCACATGCCTCCTCCGGGCAGGCGATACCAAGGTCAATGGGCTTGGTGAATTTACAGTCCGGATAGTTTGAGCAGGCAATGAATTTCCCAAACCGTCCGATTTTCATCACCAACGGAGAACTGCACTTTTCACATGAACCTTCAACTTCGGTGGACTCGGAAACCTTTTTCCCATCGGGACCTTCCTTTGCCACCTCCCGAGTATTTTTACAATCGGGGTATCCGGAACAGGCCATGAATTTTCCAAACCGCCCCCACTTGATAATCATTGGCTGACTACACTTTTCACAAACTTCGTCGGTTTCCTCCACCTCTGCCTTAAGATCTTTCATTTTCTTTTCCGCCTCATCCAGGTCGGCCTTGAACGGAACATAAAAAGTCTGTAACGTGTCGACCCACTCCGTTTTTCCCTCTTCTATTTGGTCCAGCTTATCTTCCATATTGGCAGTAAATTCGGTGGTCATAATATCTGGAAAATGCTCCAGAAGAAGATCTGAAATTAAGAGACCCAACTCAGTCGGTAGCAACCGACGTTCCTCGTTATGCACATAATCCCGGTCCTTGATCACACTGATGATGGCGGCATACGTACTGGGCCGTCCAACGCCCTCCTCTTCAAGCTTTTTGACTAACATGGCCTCTGTAAACCGAGGAGGTGGTTGCGTGAAGTGTTGCTCGGGACGTACTTCCAGCAGTTTCAACTTTTCTCCCTTTTCGAGCGCAGGCAGAATGCGGTCTCCGGTTTTCGTCTGATCGCTGGGTTCTTCATCACCAGACTCAACATATACTTGCATGAAGCCTGCAAACTTCACTACTGAACCGTTACTTCGGAAAAGGTATTTCCCCGATCTGATATCAAACTGGGTAGTATCCAGAATTGCAGGAACCATCTGACAAGAAACGGACCGGGACCAGATAAGATCGTACAAACGAAACATATCCTTTTCGAGGTATTCCTTAATTGATGCCGGTTCAAGTTCGACATCAGTTGGTCGAATTGCTTCGTGAGCTTCCTGTGCAGATTTCTTGTTTTTATAAACATTGGGAGACTCGGGAAGGAAATCGCTGCCGTACCGGTTTTTCACGTAAGCCCGGATCATATCTATCGCTTCTGTAGAAAAGCGGGTCGAATCCGTACGCATATAAGTAATTAAGCCTACAGCGCCTCTACCCCCAACAGCCACACCCTCGTACAATCGCTGGGCAAGCATCATGGTCTTTTTCGGGGAAAAATTTAGTTTGCGTGACGCTTCCTGCTGTAACGTACTGGTAATGAATGGGGCCGCAGGGTTCCGTTTCTTCTCCTTCCGATTAATACCTTCAAGCACCGGTTCGGCGCCGTCCATATCCTTGACCACGGCGTCGGCTATTGCCTGATTCGGAATTTCTGCCTTCTTTCCATCTACCTTGAGCAGTTTGCCCTGAAATGTCGGCTTCACCTTCCCTTCAAGGTCCAGGGTGATCGACCAGTATTCTTCAGATTTGAAGGCCTTAATTTCCTTCTCGCGGTCACACACAATGCGCAACGCAACCGATTGCACCCGCCCCGCACTCAAGCCTCGGTGTACCTTCTTCCATAATATGGGGCTGATTTTGTACCCAACCAACCGATCAAGGACGCGCCGGGCCTGCTGGGCATTGACCTTGTTGACATTGACCTCGGTTGGATTTTTGATCGCTTCGGTAACCGCTTTCTTTGTGATTTCGTTAAACATCACGCGAAAAATTTTTCCTTGTGTGTGCTTGGATATTTCATTTCCTATATGAAAAGCAATGGCCTCACCTTCTCTATCCGGATCAGGAGCGAGATAAATTTTATCCGCCTTCTTTGCGGCCGCTTTTAATTCGCTGAGAATTTTCCCTTTACCGCGAATGGTAATGTATTCCGGAGCAAAGTTATTCTCCACATCCACCCCAAGCTTCTTTTTCGGCAAATCCTTTAAGTGCCCAACCGATGCCTTAACGGTAAAATTTCTGCCAACCATTTTCTTGAGTGTGTTGACCTTGGTGGGGGACTCAACGATCAACAATGACTTATCCACGGCCTTGTCAGAAGTTTTTTTTGTTGTTTTGGCCACCGTTTCTCCTAGGCTTCAAATTTACAGCTTTTTTCCATCGTACCAAGGATTCCTCTACTCATCCCGTAGGTAATTCAATAATTTCCACGAAGAGGGCTCCCCGATCCGGGGTATTCTCATGGATGAACGGATCTGCGTCAAGGAAAGAATGTCACCGAGTTCTGGTAAGAAAGAACCACCAGTTTATTGGAAACGAGATAGGTTTAAGAGAAGCGTGAACCAGTTCCTCTCTATTTGAGAGTCAAAGCGGCCGTCTTTTCGAGTTCGGCCACGGCAAGGTTGAAGGTATAAATCGAATTATAGTAACCACTCAAAACCCGCGTGTATATGATGAGCGCTTCAAAAAGGCTACCTGAATCTCCGATCCCAAAATCGTAATTTGCCACTTCCGCTACGAGAAGGGCGCGGGTGATTCTCCGGTTCCGCTTTCCCAATTTCACTTTCTCCCTAGCCTCATCGACGGCAATGAAAGTCTTATGCAGGGTCAGCCGATCTTCTCCGTCCAGCTTACCTTTCAAGTTGGACGTGGAACTGTTGGAAACGGAGTGGGTTTTCTCGGAAGCACTTTCCGGCCCCGTGGGGGAACCAGCCGTTTTCAAAAAGTCCTCGAAGTTTTTTGGGGAAAACTCCACCGGCAGCACATCCTTCTCGACGATTCTGGTATCGGGAGTCAGTTCTCTGCCGATCAATCGCCCCAAGGACAGCTTGGCAACATGCATTTCATGCTTCAACCCAACAATATCGTTTAACGTATCCGAGAGCCCGAGTTTCAACTTGGTGATATCGGACTGCGAGACTTCACCCTCCCCTTCCTCGAGTATTTCCTCCGACTTGTTTACCGCTTTCTCAAAATGGCCCTGAACCTCCTCCGCGATATCCAATTGTTCCAACTGAGTCTGGATCTGGTAATAGTATTTTTTAACCAAAAATGTTACTTCCTCGGGAGAATGAAAAGCCTTTCCAGAACTGTTGAGGGTATTCAACTTTAAAGCAAGGCGAATCGTCTCATCAAGAGAAGGGATTATATCTTCTTGCCCGTTGGCCCTGGTATCGCAAACCGTAATAAAAAAAATAAAAACACACGCAAAAACGACTGAAAGCGCGGCCCGTGATAAACCAGGTCGAAAAGATTGGAGAAACCAGATACTCCTACGTGGGTTCATCAGAAAATAACTTGTTAAAGGTTCGCGAAAGATTATGTAGAGGAGGAAAAAATACAGGAAAAGAAAAAAGGGCACCGAACCCCTTAAGAGACCTTGATGGCAACCAAGATAGAAGCAACAACTATCTGTCGCGGTCCTTTCTCAAGAGAACACCTAGTCTTGAGTAGAAGTTCAGCACCCCTTTCAGAGTAGTGTAAATCTATCATACGACCCGCTCCTTGTCAATGATATTTTGGATGACTTGAAACTTTAAAATTTCCCAAAATAAACACTAAAATATTATAAAATAGTAGTTTAAAAGCAATTAAAAAGAAACATCTGATGACTAAGTATCTTGCACAGGTCAATTAATAAACCTTATTTATATAATTTACATTTACTGTATTTTTTATAAAGGATCACCAGTTCTAGCCACGCCCCAAATCATTTATATCAATTACCGCGATGGGCACCGGAACAAAGGTCAGGACAAAAGTGGCCATAGCAGCACTCCCTGCCCTCTGATGCTTCTTGATCTGTAACACCCATCAAGAGTTGGGAATGTATTTATGAGTAAATTCCCGGGCGCCAGCACCGGAATACTCGGCCACGGTCTGTCCATCACCAACCAGCTTGTATTTATAAATAACCAACCCTTCAAGCCCCACTGGACCCCGCGCATGGGTCTTGTTGGTACTGATCCCAATCTCGGCCCCCAGGCCGTAGCGGAATCCGTCAGCAAACCGCGTCGATGCGTTCCACATAACGCTGGACGAATCAACCTCGTTGAGGAATCGTTCCGCCTGCTCTGCATCTTCGGTGACAATCATATCGGTATGTCCCGAACCGTGGGCGTTGATGAACTCGATCGCCTCGGATAAATTGGAAACAACCTTGATCGACAGTTTAAGGTCCGTATACTCCGTATCCCAGTCCGCTGTTTCTGCCGGCTTCATGTCGCCAATCACGTCTCGCGTCTTTCCGCAGCCAACCAGTTCAACACCCTTGCCACGGAACCGATCCACGAGCAGCGGCAAGACCTTCTCCACCATACCCGCATGCACTAACAAGGTTTCCATCGCGTTGCACGCAGCCGGATACTGTAGTTTGCTGTCGAGAGCGAGGGCGATCGCTTTATCAATATCCGCGCCCAGGTCGATATAACCGTGACAGATACCCTCGGAGTGACCCAGCACAGGAATTCGCGTATTCTCTTGAATGTATTTGACAAACTCGTTACTCCCACGCGGAACAATGAGGTTGATGTTTTTCTCCTCCCTCAGCATATCTGCTACTTCCGAACGCGTCTCGATCATCTGAACCCCACCGATCGGCACACTTTCGACCTTGCAGATAGCTTCGCGGATCAGCGATACGATGATCCTGTTAGAATTCTGCGCTTCGCGCCCACCCTTTAAAATAACAGCATTACCGGACTTTAGACACAAGGCCGAAATCTGCGGAACGGCATCGGGGCGCGACTCGAAAATCGCCCCTATCACACCGATGGGACAACTCACCCGGTACAGCATCAGACCTTGGTCCATTTCCATTCCCATCTGCTGCTGCCCAACCGGGTCCGCCAACCCTGCCACACTGCGAATGCCCTTAGCCATGCCCTGCACCTTGTTTTCATTCAAGCGAAGCCGTGCGATGAGCGGCCCTGGAATGTTCTCCTTCTCAGCAAACTCCAAGTCCTGCGCATTGGCTTCGAGGATAGAGGCACATCCGCTTTCAAGCGCATCGGCTGCCTTCTCTAACGCGTAGTTTTTAACGTCTGTGGGAAGATGTGCTAGCTTCAATGCCGCCGCTTTCGCCTCGGCAGCAATCTCTGTAACGGTTTTGCTCATTATGATTTTCAGTTATTCAATTTTTATTTAGATATTTGTGGAGCACAAAGTATCATGAAAAAAAATCTCAACAAAAACTTCGAGGATTCATCTTTCAAGGAGAACTCCCCTCCCCCGGGTAGATCGGATTGATAATGTTAAAGTTGGGAGAGGTCTCAAGGGACTGTCGTCCCGCTTTACCAATCTCGTTGCCCCACATCTTAAGAATCCAGAGTTTGGGTAGTGTCTTCGAAGCAGCTAGCGACGACGCCCCATTTTTCGTGATCCCATTCCACTGCAGGTCGAGCTCTTCAAGGTTCTGCAGGGTGCCCGACTCAGCCACTGCCGCCACACCCGCGTCCCCGATTGTATTCTTTTTTAATACGAGCACTCGTAGATTTTTCACCACGGGCGATTTAGCAAGCGCTTCCACCCCTTTAGCCCCAACAAGATTTCCGAAAAGGTCAAGTACCTCTAAAGCGCGAAGATAAGGCGATCCCGCTAACGCCTTTAGTCCGGCATCACTAATACCGTTATCGCCGAGCTTGAGTTCCTTTAGATGCCGCAGACTTTCCGATTGAGCAATCGCCTGTACTCCTTCATCTCCTATCCCATTGCTGGTGAGATTGAGAGCTTCCAAGTGGATCACATTTTCAGAGTCTGCGAGCGCCCGCACACCAGCCTCCCCGATCCTGTTCCATTGCAGGTTGAGATTTCGCAGATTCCTGAAATTTTCCGACTTGGCGATCAATTCGGCCCCTCTAGCTCCGACCTTGTTGGACAGCAGGTTAAGAACCTCAATTTTCTTGAGGTACTTCGACCCGGCCAACGCCTTGATTCCAGCATCTCCGACTCTGTGCCCATAAAGTCCAAGGCTCTTCACCCGCTTGAGCAGGCGCGATTTCGCCAGCCTTCCAACCCCCTTATCTCCCAAGTCGCCGACGTTTCTAAAATCCAGCAAGACCCCGTCCTGCTTTAGTTCCTTGAGGATGAGCTCATTGATATCGTACGCGACGACAGAAGAAGCAAACGAAATACTGAAGAAAACCAATGCACACGATGAAATCCACTTCATATCGCACTCTTACACGGGCACTTCACTGCTAAAACGTGCAGAAACTGCTCTCAGATAAGCTCAAATTGATAAAGTTGTTGTCACATTGACCCTGTCGAAACGTAAAACCAATTACGCGGACTTTTCAGCAAAACATACTAAGGAAAATTATGGACGGTGATATGAACCTCCAGCCCATCCTGAACCCAGCCGATGTTGCTATGGCCTGCAACAGTGTGGATGATTCCGTTCGTATCAATTTTTCGGATGCGGTTGTTGTCCCGGTCGGAAAAGTAAAGATTTCCCCGCTGATCGAACATCATGCGGAACGGCCCTTTGATGCTAGCTTCGACGGCCATTCCACCGTCACCGCCATATCCAGGCGTTCCGTTACCCACTTTGCGGGAGATTATCCCGCCCACATCTACCCTGCGAATGCGATGGCTGGTCTGTTCGACAATATACAGGGCGCCGTCCGGGCCGATGGCGAGTCCACCCGGCGATCGCACCCCAGCTTCCAGCGCTGAGCCACCATCGCCGTGGTCGGCAAAATCCCCACTCCCCGCCACAACAGCGATGTCCCCACCCACACCGATGCGTCTTACCTTACTGCTTCCCGAATCGGAGAAAAAAATATTGCCCGCCGAATCGATGGCAATACCGTTAGGATGCACCTCTTCGCCCAGCGAAACCAAGTTCGCACCTGCGACGGTGGTAACGGTTCCCTCGGTATCAATCTTGCGAATGTTTCGATTGATGATATCGGTAATATAAACGTTCCCCTTCCGGTCCGTCGTGATATCGCTGATGGTATGAAAGGAAGCCTCGACAGCAGGCCCGCCGTCACCTGTATTCCCCTGCCTCCCATTCCCGGCGAAGTGAGTGATGACACCTTCGCGATCGACTCGGCGCACGAGCCATCCATTCCCCGACCGGCTGGTAACATAAACGTTATCCATGTGGTCGATTGCTATGGTTTCGGGAAGATGGAGCGTCGCATTCCTTGCTAGCCCGCCGTTACCTGCATTACCCTGTTTCCCATTGCCGAAAACCGTGTGAATGCTTCCGTCAGGCGACACTCGCCGAATTCTGTGGTGCAACCGGTCTGCGAACAACACATTATTCTGACTGTCCACAGCAATCCCGGAGGGCGCATCGAGCGTCGCTCCAGGACCTGGGCCACCGTCCCCCCGAAAAAACGATTTCCCGTTTCCCGCCACCGTTTCCACCGTCTGCCCCTCTAACCCTACCTGCCGCAAACGAAAATGGTTGCGGTCCGCAACCAGCAACCGGTCCGCTCCATAAAGCGCCAGTGCAAACGGCAAGTGCAAGGTCGTTTCAGCAGGGATTTCGTTGTCTCCATTGAACTCCTTCTGCCCCGTCCCCATGAAGGTGGTGATAACTCCAAGCCGGTCTATCTTGCGGATGCGGTTATTGTTGCGGTCAGCTATGTAAACGATCCCCTTTCTATCCACAACAACATCAGTTGGGTAGGCAAGACTTGACTGCGTGGCCGGACCATAATCTCCATCGAAGGAATGGGCGCTGTCGCCTGCGAGCGTGGTGATGATGCCCCGCGAATCCACCTTGCGTACACGATTGTTGCCCCGGTCGGCAATGTAGAGATTCCCTTCCCGGTCGAGGCAGATGCCAAACGGGTACTTCAAAAGCGCATCCTCGGCCGGGCCATAATCTCCGCCATAACCCGGTGCTCCGAGACCAGCGACCGTCGTGATCGTGCCATCTAAGTCCACCCTGCGGATGCGGTTGTTGGAACGGTCGGAGATGTACAGGTTCCCGGCAACGTCTAAAGCAATATCCGAGGGTAGGTTAAGCATCGCTTTGACCGCTGGTCCACCATCACCGCAGCAATCGGGTTCACCTACCCCCACAACGGTGGTGATAATCCCATCCGAATGGATCCGACGTATCCGGTGGTTGTTGCGATCAGCCACGTAAAGACTGCCGTCATGAAAGGCCAGACCAGCAGGAAAATTGAGGGCAGCTTCCAGAGCCGGACCACCGTCGCCACCATATCCAGCGACCCCGTTCCCTGCAATGGTGGTGATAATACCGTCGGGGCTAACTTTCCGGATGCGGTTCTGCGAGCGGTGTGAGATATAAATATTGCCCTCCGGATCGCTTGCGACTCCATCCACCAGCGTCAATACGGCCGAGGTGGCCGGGGCGCCGTCACCGATGGCCTTATAAGGAAAGACCGGGCCCGCGAGCACGGAAACGGTCCCCATCCCAAACCAGACCAGAAAAGTTAAACAGTGTATTATCTTCATATAAATATACTTTAAATCAATACACTTATAGCAAAATTTATAAAGTTTTACTTTATATTAGAATTCGGCTTAATTCGGATCAGCGGGTGATGATCTGAAGTTTCCCTTCCTTATTGTATTTGAAAGCAGCAACCAAGGTTTTCTCGCTCAAATGATTCTTCACCATATCGAGGATCTCCAGGCGGGGGAACGATTTCGATTTAATCAGCGCTACCGCACCCACATCGGACAAATTGTTCTGCCCGAGATAGAGCGACTTGAGATTCTGAAACGGTTTCGACTGGGCCAAGGTCAATGCTCCCTGGTCGCCAATTTCGTTACGGAACAGGTTGAGAGTTTCCAGTTTAGGGAAAATGCCTGGACTCGCCAAGTAGCCGGCGCCGACCGGGGTCACCAGATTGTCATTGAGCATGAGGGTCTTCACCTGCTTAAAGTTGGATGACTGGACCATCAACTCCAGGCTCTCGTCCCCGATCTCGTTCTTCCACAGTTTCAGGATTTCTAGATTTTTGAGATACGGAGATTCCGATAGCGCCTTGAGCCCCAGATCACCAATTAGGTTTCCCCACAGATCAAGGTGCTTCAGGTTGGCAGCTTGGGGAGATTTAGCTAGCGCCTTTACCCCGCGGTAACCAATCTTGTTGCCCTGAAGCAGAAGAGTCTCGACACCAGAAAGCAACACCATTCCACTGAGCACCTTAGCTCCTTTTGAGCCGATACGCATACCGCTCAAATCCAACATCTTCCCATCATTGCTTAGGCGACTCTGGATCAACTGTTCCACACCCTCTCCAGCAAAACTGGCGCTGGAAATCGATAGAACCAAAGACAAAATCAGA
>CAJWLY010000039.1 GCA_913043155.1 uncultured Nitrospinaceae bacterium
ATCCCGGGTGTTATCTCTCTAACCACTTCTCGCACGGATTGAGCGATTTTATCTGAGAGATTGGCGATTTCTTTTTCAAGGGAAGCGCTGAGGGATCTCTCTAACGTTAGTTTAGCTTGTTCGTTTACTGCCTGAGCGAACCGATCGTCTTTGGTGTCAGTGGAACCGTCAAACTTTTCCAAGTGTTCGGTGCGGTGCGAGGCCATGTCCAGCCCGCTCTCGATTTCTTCTTTCTGTATGGATGCTACCTCGGCTAGATCGTCTGATTCGTGATCGACTTCTGCGGAGTTGTTCATTTTTCTAATCGGCTCAATATCTTTGATCATTTTTTCGAGCGCATCCTCAAGTGACTCAACGTCCCTGTTGATTTCATCAGGTACGTCCTCTTCCCCAACCATGTTGTTCGCCGAAAGCTCGATGGTGGCTTCAACGGGCTCTGCTGGTTCAGCAATATCCTCTCCGGATAATATGCTGACCTCGCTTTTAGCCGAGGTGGATGAGCCACCGGAAAGCAGGTCGTTCACTTTATTGACGATATCATCCGACTTGAATGGTTTTAAAATATAACCGTTGGCGCCGGATTCTTGAAATTTAGCTTCGTTGAAATCTTCGAGATTGCTGATCAGCAGGAGAACCTTGGTTGCCTCGAATTCTGCGTCTTCTTTAATTATTTTGGACAGCTCAAACCCAGTCAGTCCCGGCGTGTCGACGGCCGTGAGAACAATATCCGGTAGAAATTCTCCCATCTTGTCGAATGCTTCTTCCCCGTTGTTAACGCACTCAACTTTAGTGCTTTCATGTTCAAAGGCCAGAGCAACAATATTTTGTATGGCGATGCTGTCGTCAGCGACCAGAATTTTTCTTATCATGAGAAAATTTTCTTATGTGGAACTCGGGGAATGGAGAGCGGATTCACAATTGGATGACTGAATATCTAGACGATGCGGAAGGGATTGATCTTGTTGCTGCATCCTCCGCGGAGTATAGCATAATCAAAAAAATCAAACCAAAACAATGAGGTTTTTGAATTTCCTTGTCTCCGCTTGAATCGCGGGCTCCATGGGGCTCCGAAAAAGTACAGGGCAATAATCATCGCCGAGATCAAGAAAGGGTAGAAGGAATGGTTGTCATTTTTCTGCCTGCTCGATTTGGATGGCGAGGTGGTTCCATTCTTCCATGAGATTTTTTTCTTCCCCCGAAAGATCTTTCTGCTGTTCGAGTAATTCCATGAGTTCTTTTTTGCGTGACGCCTCGTAGATGGTTGGATCGGCTAGAGTCAGCTCGACTTGCGTTTTTTCTTTCAGTACTTCTTCCAGTTTGTGTTCGTTTTGTTCGAGACGTGACTTCAGGGGTTTTAAAATTCGATGCCGCTCGTTTCGCTCTTCCGCTTCTCGGCGCTTGCGACCGCGGTCCTGTCTGGAGATCGTAAGTGACACTGCGGATTCAGTTGGAGGTGAGACGGTGGATTCGGTTTCCTGTGTTTTGGTGTATTCATAATCACTGTAGTTGCCAATATACTCATGGACCATGCCGTTACTGACTTCCCAGACGCGGTTGATGATGCCGTCAAGAAAATATCGGTCGTGGGAGATGGTACAGAGTGTGCCTTCATAATCGGCGAGTGCGGCGGCTAACACTTCGCAGGATCGCATATCGAGATGGTTGGTAGGTTCATCCAGAAGCAATAGTGACGCCGGAGACGCCAGGATGCGCGCGAGCGATAAGCGGGCGCGCTCACCACCAGATAAAACGGCGACTTTCTTCTCCACATCATCGCCGGAAAATAGAAACGCACCCAGAATCGTTCGAGTCTTAGTTCGTGTGAGACCATCGACAAATGCTTCTATCGACTCAAGGACAGTCCATCCCGGATTGAGCGTGTCGGACTGGTGCTGGGCGTAATAGGCTCGAGAGACGTTATGCCCCAGCTTGATTTCCCCGCTTTCGTGGTCCAAAATCCCGGCCAATAGCTTGAGCAAGGTGGATTTTCCTGCGCCGTTTTCGCCCACGAGCGCTACTCGCCAGCCACGTTCGAGCTTGGTGGAAAAATTCCGGTACACGGTGACGTTGCCATAGCTTTTATCGACGTTGGAAAGCTCGATGGTGATGCGCCCGGTTCGTTTCGGTTGCGGAAAACGGAAATTGATCGTCTTTGTGCTTGTCATAGTTTCGATCCGTTTCATTTTATCGAGCATCTTGATGCGGCTTTGAACTTGGGTGGCCTTGGTGTTCTTGGCGCGAAACCGTTCAATGAACCGTTCGATTTCTGCGATGCGCTTTTTCTGATTAGTAGCCTCAGCTTCGAGTTGTGCTTCGCGCTCCTCTTTTTGCCGCTCATAGTCGCTGTAGTTTCCAGTGTACAAGGCGAGTGTTCCCCGATCGAGTTCGACCACACGCTTTACAAGGCTGTCGAGAAACCGCCGGTCGTGGGAGATGAGGAGCAGGCTGCCGTCGTAATTCTTCAGGAACGCCTCAAGCCAGATAACCGATTTCAAATCGAAGTGGTTGGTGGGTTCGTCAAGTAGAAGGACATCCGGATTCTGCAGAAGGAGACGGGCCATTTCGACGCGCATTCGCCATCCGCCGGAAAGCTCCTTGAGCGGCTTTTTAATTTGTTCCTCATGAAAGCCGAGCCCGGAAAGGATGGCGCGGGCTTTGGGTTCGCGTTCGTACCCACCCAGCCGCTCGAATTCATGCTGGAGTTCACCGTAGCGTTGGACTTTGATTTCGGAAGATTTATCAGGTTTGCGCAGGTCCTGCTCAAGTCGCCTCATCTCATCGCGTGCAAACTGGAAATGAGAATCTCCTGAGACCACACGCTCCAGTATGGTTCCGTCATCTTTGCCCAACTCCTGTTTGAGCAGAGCGACGCGGGTGCCCTTACGGATTATGATCTTCCCGGAATCGACAGACTCCTTCTGAGTGATGATACGAAGCAGGGTGGTTTTTCCCATTCCATTTTCCCCGACCAGTCCCACAGTTTCATTGGGGCGTAAATGGAAGTTGACGTTTTTGAGTATAATTTTGGGACCGAATTGCTTATTCAGATTTTGCAGATAGATCACGGTGGTTTTACATTTAGAGGAAGGTTATGCCCCTTCTTTGAGTTTCGGGTTGAATGCTTCACGCAGGCCCTCGCCGCACAGGTTGAACGCAAGCACGACAAAAAGGATGGCGAATCCAGGAATGAAAGTGATCCACGGGGCGTCGAAAATGAACTGCTTGCCGTCGGCAAGGATATTGCCCCAGGTGGCGTCGGGTGGTTGTACGCCGAACCCGAGAAAACTCAAACTTGATTCGGTGAGTATGGCCGTGGCCACACCGATGGTGGCGGATACCAGAACAGGCGCGATGGCGTTGGGCACCATGTGAATGAAAATAATCCGCCATCCTGGAATGGCTTGGCTGCGTGCGGCGGCGATGAAATCCTGCTCCCTCAACGCAAGAAACTCGGCGCGGACAAACCGTGCCGTACCCATCCAGCTGGTGAGCCCGATTACGATCATGATGTTGTAGATGCTGGGTGGCAAAAGGGCGACCACGGTCAGAATAAGGAAGAATGTAGGAAAGCAGAGCATAATGTCAACAAACCTCATGATGAGCGTATCGACCGAAATAAAGGCCAATTTTTTTTTCCCGTAGTACCCGGCGAGCCCACCGAAAAATATTCCCAGCAGGACGGAAATGCCGACGGCGACAAATCCGACGGTTAGCGAAACGGATGTTCCCTCCAGCATGCGAGCGAAAACATCGCGCCCGAGCTCATCAGTACCCATCAAATACATATCAAATGCGGGAGCATCTTCCTCTGGGGTGATTGTGCTTGTAAACGCTGTGAGAGGTGGGAGAAATTTTTCCGACAACCGCACTGTCTGCGAATCGAATACGATGATCCACCGAGTGAGCACCTTGCCCACGACGGCGACGATCAAGAGTAGAAGTAGGCACAGGTAGCTTGCATAGGCGAGCCGGTTGCGCTTGAAGATACGCCAGCGTTCTTCAAGTAGGCTTACTGATGGTTTTAGGCCTTCCGCTTCCTGCATGTGAATCGTTTCATTCATAATCTGCTTCTCTAAAACTTGATGCGCGGATCCACCACCGCATAAAGGATGTCCGAGACTAGGGTGCCGATGAGTACCAGGATCGCTGAAACAAAGTTGAGCGTGAGGATGACCGGAAAATCGCGTGCAAGGATCGCCTCAAAACCGAGTCGCCCCATTCCCGGCCATGCAAAAATCGTTTCAAAAATGACCGAGCCGCCAATCAAGCCCGGAATAGTCAGGCCGAACATGGTGATGAACGGAAGCAGGGCGTTTCTCAGCCCATGCCGGTAGATGACGGCATCTTCAGATAATCCCTTGGCACGGGCGGTACGGATGTAGTCCTGATTAATAACCTCAAGCATCTGCGAGCGTACGTAGCGGGAAAGAATTGCCACTCCTGCCACTGCAGACATAAATGCCGGAATCGTCCAGTGCCATACGCGGTCCATAGAGCGCAACAGAAAGCCTGCATCTTCCAGTCCGAACGTGCGCATCCCGATGACCGGAACGTTAAACGTCTTCACCATGAAGATGATGCAGATGTAGGACAGGAAGAATCCTGGAATGGAGATCAGTGCATACGACAGAAAGGTTCCCATCTTGTCGAACACGGAACCTCGGTTCAACGCTGCTTGGATTCCTACTGGAAAAGCAAGAAACCAGGTGATGAGCGTGCCTACGATGAACAAAGGAAGCGAGTTAAGGAAACGACCCCAGATTTTTTTTAGTACTGGTTGGTTGTCTTTAAATGATTTGAGTTGAGCGGTGAACAGGTCTTTCATCCAATAAACATATTGAGTGTGTAATGGTTCATCTAGGTGGAAGGCGGTCCGGATGCGCTGGATGTCCTCCGCTTTCATTCTCGGATTGGATGGATCGACTAGACTGGGCTCTCCCGGCGCGAGATGAACGATTGTGTGAGAGATGATCGAGATGAAAAAAAGCAGAACGATACGTTGTCCGATACTTTTTACAATGAACCGAGTCATTTGAGAGGCGATAATTAATTAATAATTAGAAACGAAGAACTTCTTTCCCCACTTTAAAGGTGGTGACGGGCCATTAATTGCTCATTGAGCAACGTTGATTTATACTTCCTGCATGGATATTCTACAGTTCAGTCATCAGCTCGACAACCTGCTTGATATTAAGTCTATCAAGGATTCGCCGAACGCGGTGAACGGCCTCCAGGTGCAGAACGTCGGTGCGATTAAAAAAGTTGGGCTGGCGGTGGATCTGTGTATGGCTACCATTGAGATGGCCATCGCCGCGAAGTGTAACATGATGTTCGTGCACCACGGAATGCTTTGGGGTGGGATACAACCCGTGCGGGGGAAATTTTACGATAAGCTGTCCGCGATGATGCAGGCTAACTTGGGTCTGTACTCGGCGCACCTTCCGCTCGACATGCATCCTGTGCTAGGTAATAACAAGGCACTCGCGGATCTTGTCGGGCTATCCCACCTCGAACCGTTTGGTGAGTATGAGGGGCAGAAAATTGGGTTCAAGGGGCAGATCGAAGCCACATCGGCAGAAGCTTTGGGCGATGACTTGAGAAATCAAATGGGGTCGCCGGTCAGGGTGATCGGATCGGGGAAGGTACGGACTCTAGGGTTGGTCTCTGGGGGTGCGGCGGATATTCTGAAGCAGGCGGTGGAGGAAGGCCTGGATGCTTACCTCACCGGCGAGGGAGCGCACCATCACTACCACGAAGCGGTGGAAAACGGGTGTGTCCTAATCCTTGCCGGACATTACGCCACTGAAACCGGCGGCGTCAAGGCGGTAGGGCGGTATATGGAAGAACAGCTTGGCGTCGAAACCGAGTTCCTCGACTACCCCACAGGAATGTGAGGTTCAATGGGACGCTCAGCATTCCGAGTCCGACCGGAAAAATCCAATCTGTGGTGATGCTTATTAAATCATTTTCTTTTAAAATGTGAACCGGTATTTTTCAAATAGTTCCATAGTGACGTCGTTTTTTCCTTCCTTTTTGACTTCCTGCTCAATGCGCTTGACCGCCATATCGCGGATGAATGAGATGGGGATACGCATGACTTTTTGAGCTGCGTCTTCGTGCCAGTTGAGTTCGAAAGTTGGTATTTCCTGGGGTGTGTCGGGCGGGCTCTTTTCTTTCTGAAGTTCCTCTTCGGTCACTTCCATGCCCATGGCCTGTTTGGCCGATGCAGGCATAATATTGGTAAACACCTCTTCAATGATGCTGGGATTTACCATCTTGTCGCCTCGTTCCCGCGCGCGCGCTTCGATCGTCTGTTTCGCCATACCCAGTACAAAGGGCGGAACCTTTTCCATTTTGGCTAGCGCTTCTTTACTCCAAGGCATTCCCATCGTGGGTGTGACTTCCATATAGTTTTTGAATTTTTTGATGATGTCGTCCTTTTTCTCCGTACGCATGGAGAGAAAATCTTCGATTTCTTCGATCACTTCCACCTTGCGCGGACTTTGCTTCATTTTGTCTTTGGCAACTTCGAAGGCGCCCATCGATAGCTCTTCGAATCCGAATTGTTTCACGCGCTTGGATACCAGCATCATCGATTCGTTGCGGATTTCTGTAAGAAAGTCAGAGGTGATGTGCTTGAAGCCCCGCTTGATTGCCCTCTGGACCATGAGCTTACGGATGCCAGGACGCACGAACTCTGGGGCGTGTTTCACTCGCTCCCAGGCTTCTTGGGTCCATTCGACCCCATTTTCGCGAGCATAGGGATGGTCGATATTTTCAGTCGGTGGCGTATTCTGGCTCATAGAGAATTCGAAGGAGAAGAAATCGGCTTCGTTTACAGGGATTTCGAGATTAAGTCTTTAGTTTAAAAATTACTTGAAGCGATTTTGAATGTCAATTATTTTGAATGGTTTTCAAACTCAGTCACCTAAGGTATAACCTCATTATAATGAAACGTTCTCCCATCGTATATTTTCTGTTTTTCTTTTCCGGGGTTACGGCGCTGATCTATGAGATCGTCTGGACCCGCATGCTCACCCTTGTATTCGGGCATACGGTGTTCTCGGTTTCAATTGTTCTTGCTGCGTTTATGGCCGGTCTCGGATTCGGGAGCTATTTTTTAGGCTACACCATTGATCGCATCTGCAAAGAAAGCGCGAGTTTTAGTGGTTCTCTCGGCGATGAGAACGGGGACATCGGGCTGTCCGAAGAACGGAGGGCGTTAACTCCGCTCTTGGTCTACGGATGGATCGAAATACTCATTTTTGCCGTTTGCACGGTCCTGTCTCTCGTTTTCTTTAAGTTTTCAGTTATTTATTCTTGGTTTCATATCTTCCTTCCCGAGTCCGTGGTGCTCCAGAACATAATCAAGGCGGCGCTGGCGTTCGGGCTTATGTTTTTTCCCGCGACCCTAATGGGGGCGACGTTGCCCATTATCACCAAATACTACGTCACAGAAGACACGAGACTGGGCAGCCAGGTGGGGATTCTATATGGCGTCAACACGTTTGGCGCCGCCCTGGGTTGCTTATTGACAGGATTCTTTCTTATCGGCACCTTCGGGATTTTACAAACTGTACTGGGTGCGGCACTGGTGAATTTGTTCGTAGGGGTGAGTGCCCTCCGAATCTACCAGGAGTCGACAGGCGCTAGGATTAGTTTCCGCCTGCCACGTCTGACCCTACCTTCGTTTGTGTGGACCGCGGAGCAGAAGGTATGGATGGTTGTCAGTTTCGTATGCGGTTTTACGGCGCTGGCTTATGAGGTGTTATGGACGCGCCTCCTTGTGTTCAGTATTTCCAGTACTGTTTACTCATTTAGCATGATGCTGGGAGTGTTTCTGTTGGGTATCGTGCTCGGCAGTTTGTTTGTTATTCCTGTGTTTCGCCGCGCTTTCAATTTACGGACGGTGCTGATCTGCCTGCAGGGAGGTGTCGGGGTTTACGTGGTCTGTTCCCTGTACACTATGGACCTTTTGCTTTCACCTCCTTGGAACAGTTACAACCTGCAGGATCCGGTAGCTGCGTTTTCCCGATATTTAAAGGATTCTTCGGCGCTCATGCTGTTGCCGACGATCGGCTTGGGAATGAGTTTTCCTATCCTCATCAAAATGATCTCCGGTGGGAATGAGCACGTGGGGCGGGCAACGGGACAAATTTATGGCGCCAATACGTTGGGGGCGATTTTCGGTTCACTCGTGTCTGGGTTTCTCCTCCTGCCGGAATTGGGTGTGCAGAAGAGCCTGTTGTTGGTTGCAACTTTGAACCTCGTTATGGTGATGTTTCTCTTTCGTACGGGGTCTTACCTGACACTTGCTTTGCGAAAGGTCATGACAGTAGTTCTTGCTGGAATTATCCTTGCGATGAACATGGGCATACCGTCAAATTTGCTCGACAAGTTCTTCATGCGTGACAGCACCGGTTCGCGAGATGTTTCCCAGCTTCTTTATTTTGATGAAGGCCTCACCGATACCGTTGCCGTGTTCGAGGACAACTACGGAATTTTGGATCCAAATGCAAAGCGTCTCATCACCAATGGCATTTCCATGTCTGCCGCTAACTTTGTTGCTTCACGCTACATGAAACTGTTTGCGCACGTTCCTATTCTTTTACTGGACAATCCGGAAAACGTTCTGGTTGTATGTTTTGGGACTGGGCAGACTACTGGTGCAGCGGGGATTCACCCATTGGTGAAAACTGTTGACAGCGTCGATTTGTCCGAAAGTGTTGTGCGTTCGGGGACAGTGTTTGCTTCAGAAAACCACGATGTCCTCAACAACGAAAAGGTCAATATTGTTCTTCAGGATGGGAGGAACCATTTGTTGACCACGCACCGAATGTACGATGTGATCACTTCCGAACCGCCACCGCCACGCACGGCATTTACCGTAAACCTGTATACCCGGGAATATTACGAGATGGCGCGAAAGCGCCTCAACCCCGGCGGCATCATGGCGCAATGGATTCCACTGCACAGCCAAGGTGAAAAAGAAGTGCTGATGCACTTGAATACGTTTCTCTCTGTGTTTCCCCATGCGATGGCCTGGATGTCGGTCGCCAACGAAATACTGATTATCGGGTCGGACCAGCCGATCGCAATCGATTTTAAGAAATTGAAGGAACGTTTCTCCGATCCGATTGTGTATCGGGCGATGAAGGATATTCAGATCCCCGATGTTTATTCTTTTCTCAGCAATATCTGGTTTTTTGAGGATCAGATGAGCACGCTTGCTGCGGGCCAGCCGGTCATCACTGACAACCGACCGATCATCGAGTTTTATCTGGACCTCGGAGATGTGATCGGCGTGTCAGGGCGTGAACGACTGGTATTCACCCGGGCGTCGTTTGCAGACATTGCGGATCGGATTTCCGGGATGACCTACGAGGATAAAAAGCAACTGAAGAAACTTTACGATGCGATGGATCTCTACCAGCGAGGGGTCATGTACAGTAACCGCGAACAGCTCCTAGAGGCGCTTGTTTTGACGGGAGATAGCGACCTTGTGCGGTATCACCTTCAGGCGGGAACGGAGCAGGTTTCAGCGCTGGCCTTGGAGGTGAGCCAGAATCCTTCAAACCTTGAAGCCCTGCTCAACCTTGGCCATGCCTATTACCAAATTGGAGAATATGAAAAAAGTCTAGGAGTTCTCCAGAGGGTGTTGGAAAAGGAACCTCGCCAACCCCACGCCAACCTGTACGTGGGGTACAACCTGATGGAACTGGGTCGGCAGAAGGAAGCCAAAACTTATTTTGAAACCACCGTGAAGAACAATCCAGCCCAACTTCGCGGGGTTATGCAGGAACTGGCCTTGATTGATCTACATGCCCGGCTGAAAGCCGATCCGGAAAACTTGGGTCTGCTCAACGCTGTGGCACAGTTCTACAATATGAAAAAAGAATTCCAGAAATCGCTAGGATATTCTTTCAAGGTTTTAGAGGGGGACCCTCTAAATAAAAAAGCTCTACAAAGCATAGTGTTCAGCTACCGCGGGCGGGGCGAACCGAGAGAGGTGTTGGACTACGGTAACCGATATGCGATGGCCGACCCGGAGGAGATCCATCTTCAGTACATCTTGGGTGAAATCTATGTGAAGACCTTACGGTGTGAAAAGGCGGTTCCGTATCTGGAACAGGTGTTAAAGAAAGACGACACGTACCGAAATGCCCAGTCTCTTTTGAACGAATGTTTATCTCGCGTTTCGG
>CAJWLY010000040.1 GCA_913043155.1 uncultured Nitrospinaceae bacterium
TCGAAACAGGTTCATCTGTTACGTGACCTGTTTATGACTTATCATGCTTTTAGTAGACTTAAGTTCTTTATCCCCAGCAGAATAATTCCGAACTCGGTGTTTGGTGTGAGCTCGATGTTTGGTGTGTCTGGATTAGGCCCGATTAGTTCTACAATCCAAATACCCAAAAAATACACCGAAAACCCGACCCCTAAAAACACAAAAGCGGGTAGACAAAATACAAGAACAGGAAAGCAAACATCCCAGATAAATTTCTTAGATGCACTTCGTGGGGATTGTGGTTCGTTTTCATCCAATTCGGTCCAAAGAGCATCTACTTCGATTCCATCTTCGTAATATCCTTCACACTCTTTCTGTCCGTCCTCACACCACCAAGTACAAAGACCATTTTCTTTTCCGTTTTTATAATGCTCTTCACACTTTTTCTGCCCGTCTTCATACCACTCGACATAAAGACCATTTAGTTTTTCATCTTCGAAATGTCCTTCAAGCTCCTTCTGTCCATTTTCATACCACCAAGTACAAAGACCATTTTCTTTTCCGTTTTTATAACGCTCTTCACACTTTTTCTGCCCGTCTTCATACCACTCGACATAAAGACCATTTAGTTTTCCATCTTTGTAATGTCCTTCATACTCTTTCTGTCCGTTTTCATAATCATAATAATCAACCCAAACACCGGTAAATGGTTTTTCTTCAACCCGAAAAAGATCTCTATCTTCTTTGAAATCTTTTAACGAGATTATCTCTCCTTTTGTACTCATACCTTTTCGTAATCCTCTTCCTTCTTTTTCTTGCCCTAATTCCATCACTCCTCGTCACCACGAGAGTTCCTCCTCAAGAATTCTAGAAAACCCTCCGGGGATAGATCCCGCGTTCTTCCGTGACTGCGACGATGACTTGCACGGCGTACTCTTGACCTTCGGCCGCGACGGTGATTTTTAGACCCGGGCAGGTCATCATTTCTGAATACTGACAGGTGAATCACCTGGTTATCCAGTGTCAATGCCCCGCCGATCACCTCTTCGCCCTGTAACCGTAGATTGTCCCCGTCTCCTACACCGGGGTGGGTGCTGCTCTTGGCGGCGGCCGACTTCTTGAGAAGGTCCTCTGCATCCGCAATCTTGGGTTGGTATGGTTTCGTGCGGCGGCGTATCTCTTCTTCCCTGTTAAAAGAGGTCATCCCTTCTGTACCCGTGGCTTTTTGATAGTGAGAGCATTCCTCAATAGCGTCCAGCGCGAAGCTCCGAATCAGTTTCGGCATCAGCTTCTTCAATGTTTCCGTGCTGTCGAACAGATCAAGCCCGACAATATCATCAGCAACCATTACCAGCATTCCTGCCTGGTTCTCAACCGCGGTGAAAGCTTTTACGTAGTCGCTGACATGCTCCCTATGGTCCTCGAAGATGTCGCCCATCGCACTGGTAGGTGAGTGGCTTTTCATTCTCCTCCCCTTCTCCGAGATCTGGTCCCAGACCTCACGCTGGTCCGCTGCAGGGCTTGCATCCATCCTCATGGAATCAGACACCGATGCCATCTTTTCCCTGCGCCCTCTTGAGAAATGAGCGCGATCCGATGTGCTGAACCGGGGGGAATTATAAGACCAACGGCCCGACTCCACGCAGGTGACGGGGATGATAATCTCCTTGTCTGCAGGCGCCAGGATGGAGAGATTAAGGGTGCGGCTCTGCTTGGCACCCAGCAACTCCTCCCCTTCCATCAGAAATACTCTCTTCTCACCGCTGTTCTTGAAAGTAAGTTCAGGAACACTTCCCCCTTCATCGACCTCGGTGACCCGTGCACAGCCATTGGAAATCGAGTCATCCAGTGTCAGGTAGTCTGCCGCGGACTCTTCCTCATCCAGCAGCGGAAACATCGCCATCTGTCCGTGGATAGTGGGTTCACCCAGCATGATTTTCTTAATTCTCTCTTGTATTAAATTCGTTTCTATCGTGTTCATTTCGCTTTCCTTTCGGTTGTGCATCACAACCCACCACTTCACGTTCAACTTGGTTTAACGCTCCTGGTTTTTCAGAATTTGATGTTTCCCCTTTCCGTCCCGTAATTTATAAATTGAAGAGTTGCCACCAACTACCTAAGCTCTCTCCCGTACCAAACAATTTTCCCCTCTATCTCGATATCATCCAGGCTGGTTTCCAGGGTTTCATAATTCGGGTTATCACTTTTTATTAAGACTGATTTTGTCTGCGGGTTAACTTGTAATCTTTTTACCAGGATGTCGTTGTGCCACTTGATGGCATAGATACCCCCTCCCGGACTAACCTCTTTGATGTTTTTGTTTATCAAGACAACATCATTTTCCTGCAGGTGGGGTTCCATGCTATCGCCTTCCACCTGCATGGCCACCAGCTGGCTGACCCCGCCGTGTTTTTCCAGCCATTCGTTTCTGAAGGCTAATCGAAAGTCAACTTCATCATTCGGGGCCAACCCGGGTCCAGCACTGATTGCCCCTTTCCTTTTCTCAACCATTGAAAATTCGCTGGCCAGGTCCTCGGTTTTACGTCCGCCGCCGGATTCGAGATCCTGGCTTTTAGAATGCATCACATGCTCGACCCCAAGAATTTCGCATATGGCAGACAAGTTTCTATGAGATGGAGAATAGTCCCCCCGTTCCCAGCTACTGATTTGCTGTGGAGAAACTTTGCGGCTGAGTTCACACAATTTTTCACTTAACTGGGGCTGGGTCAGCCCCTTGTTCTTACGAGCTCTTTTCAAATTGTCTTTTAGTATCATAAATACCTATGATTTAGAATTATAATCTAACAAGTGTATAGTATTTTTTTTATCAAATCAATAAAAAATTATGATTTATTGGGTTGAGAAAACCCTCTTATTAATCAGATGCTTGCGCCATTGTTACCGGCCAGGCCCGTTTCTCATCTGCTCCCCGGTTCTCAGGGAAACAATTTCTGCCAGGCCAGTATTCCTCCGAGATAAACCAGGCTGCACAGGAAATTCGAGGTGGTGATCCAGTTCCCGCCGAGGGTTGCGACCCACTGTTCGGTCCAGAACGGATGGACAAAGAACCAGAATAGGGCGGAATAAATTACCGCGATCCAGAGTGAAACCTTTCTGCTGAAAGGGCCCTTTTGCTGGGAGACGCCGCACTTGGGGCAGACGATGGCCTTGGTGCTGATCTCGGCGTTGCATTCATGGCAGGGTTTGAGCGGCATGAATTCTCCTTTCTTTTAAGCTCTTCTTTACCCGAGACATCTTTGGTATACCCCGTTATCCAGGTGAAAATGGTCTTTATGCAGTTTGTCTGAACGTGGAGACTTAACCAGGGAAAAAGGATCGCACGCTTTCTGGGCAACATTTCTTAGAAACTTCGCTTTCCTGTCACCGGCGGGAGCGTTCCAGTCTTTCAGCACGGACACGAAGTCACCGTTTTCCAATCCAAACCCGGAGACATCAATCGCATTGGCGTACGCATGCTCGCTCAGGACTTCCGGCATGCTTCGGTTCTCCCTGCAGCTGTACGTTCCGAAATGAGACAGGCGCGACACGGGTGAATTGAAAATACTCAACGCTTCCTCTTGGACTTCCTTCTCCCAGGAGATCATCGATTCCGCAAGCGAGCAGGTCATGACCGCGGGATCGGAAAAACGGATCCGCCCCACCTTCTTCACCTCCACCGAGTTCACGACCTTGCACTTTCCTTCCTCTT
Source organism: uncultured Nitrospinaceae bacterium (assembly GCA_913043155.1). Taxonomy (GTDB): domain Bacteria; phylum Nitrospinota; class Nitrospinia; order Nitrospinales; family VA-1; genus CAJWLY01. The sequence continues at coordinate 3,689 of CAJWLY010000040.1, forward strand.
TATCCTCGGCGAGCTCAAATTCAATCGGGTAGGAGGACAGGCTGTTCAGGCACCACTGCGTGTTCCTGAGGTTCAGCATGGGACGCGCGTCATTGTAGATCGCGGCGGTCGCCTTGAACGCCCGTGAATCGGTGACCTGTTTCTTAAGCCCGGGGGGGCCCTTGAAGAGGATCAACACGACCGTACCCAGCACCACAACATGAGCCGCTAAAGAAAGTATCAGAAATGTTTTTAATTTCATCTGCAGGCTCTCCTTTTCATGTTGAGGAGCTTGCAATCCCGGCTTTTCTGCGGATGAACCACATGGCGACAAGCCCGGCGACCATCAGGAGGGACAGACCCAGCAGGGTTTCCGGTTCCGGAACGGAGTTTGCGGCCATATTGTCTCCCAGGATGGAGGGAGTGGTACCGGTCTTTGTCATTGTACCATTTCCAAGGATGCTGGAGGTTGAACCCGCGGGACCCGAGGTACCGGTCGCTGGGGCTGAACTTGCCGTCTTCGTCGAGTTCCCTTCCCCGGACGGAGGATAAGCGTTTTTCGTCGTACCCTTGACCATGGGCAGGGGAACGGTTGTATCCGGTGTGATTTCCGGTTGAGGGTTGACCACTCTTCTCGATACCGCGACAAATGACGTCCACTTCGTTACCAGGGAGTGGTTGAGCCCCAGGGTAGTGACCTTGAACTTAAGTTCGTCATCGCTGAACCGTTTTGTCGGTGTATTCAACTGGCGCATGTAGTCGGATATTTTTGAGCGTGCCCAGATCAAGGGAATGGCAGAGGTGGACTCTTCGTAGTAGTTGTCCTGCGGTAAGTTCAGCTGCAGGGGCAGGGAAGCCTTTCTCCCCTTGACCTTTCCTTTTACCTGGACCGTCCCCAATCCTTCCCCTTCAAACTTTCCCTGGATCCGGATGGAGTCCCCGGCAAACAAATCCGGAATGACTTCAGGAGTCACCTCGGAAACCTTCAGTTGTTTCCAGTCAATTGAAATATCCGTCAGCACAGGTGTTTCCAACTTATGGGCAAGCTTGATGGCCGCCTCTTCCGGTTGTTCGGTGGGATCGATGTACCTCGCAAACCCTCGCCCCACTCGCCCCATCTCTGACAGCAGGTAGCGGTTAACCGAGGCGCCGATGCCGAATGCATAGATGCGTGCACCGTTTATTTCCCTGTTGATGAGTTTCAGGACTGCAGACTCGTTCCCGATATATCCGTCAGTCAGAAACACGACGATGCGAAGTGTTTTGTTTATACGGGGACTGGAAAAGGCTCGCCTTATGGCAGGGACAATCTCTGTTCCTCCCTGGGCCCTCAAAGAGTTTATACGTTGCAGTCCTAGACCCAGATTGTTCTGCGTGGCGCTTACTGGCCCATTCGTAAGTTCGGTGGCGTTGTCTCCAAAATGAATGATGCGGAAGTAATCATTCGGACGCAGGCGACTCAGGGCGTGGCGCATGAACACCTTGCTTGCGGCGATAGGTTCCCCCTCCATGGAGCCCGAGGTATCCAGGACAAAGACCATCTCCCGTGGCGTGATATCTTTTGTCTGTGGAATAGCCGGCGGTTCAATCAGTAAACTGAAATAGCCTTCCTTTCCGTTCCGGTGTGCCAGGAGTCCTGCCTGTGTATTCTCTCCGGCCATGCGATAGTTCAAAACAAAATCCCTGTTGTCGATCGTTCTACCACCGGCCAGGGTGGCGACCTTGTGATTTTCATCTCCCGATATATCCAGCTCGTGCGTGTTGCTAAGCACACTGGTAAAGGGGACACCCGCTTTCATGTTCACCTTTATGGAAACACGTTCCCTGTCAACGTTGGGTTGTATATCCAGGCCGAAAACCAGGGGGTATTCCGGAAGGGCCTCTATTTCCCACTGGCCGTAAGCGGTATCGCTCCTTACTTTTTTTACCTCCCCGGTCCTAGGCTTGTCCGCAACCATGGGCGCCCTGCCTGAACCCGAAGGCTGGTACCTCGGCCCAACGATCAACGGCACCACAAGCCGGTAGTCACCATCGACCTTTGAAATCGTTTGGACATATTCCAACGTGACCTTGATCGGCAGTTCCGGGATCAGGTTGGCAATTTTCTGGGTGAACATGTTGGGGCGATGCTGCACAAGCAGGGAGGCGGCCTTGCCTTCCTTCTTTGCTTTTTTAAAAATCTTCTTTGCCTTTTCTATCTTTTTTATTTTTGCCTCCACGATTTCATCCCCGATTTCCATCTTCATGCCGTGGACCGCCGCATCCTTGTTCAGCGGGAAGAGGTAAGTTGCGTGGAGCGGTGTCTTCGTTGGGTTGATGAAGGTCTGGATCACGGTCACCCGCGCAAGATCAGCCTCAACATCAACTTCCAGGTCCGTCTTCAATGCGGGCAAATCAAATTTTTTGCCATCTTGTGCATGGGCTTCTATGGTGCCTCCAAGATCATTTCTTACGACGGCGTAGGCACCCGGAATGAACAGTTGTGATGTCAGGCAGAAGGTGATCAGGCAGGTTATGAATTTAGTCATGATTGTTTCCTTCGAATTTAATAGGTTGAATGGGTGGGTTGGGTATACGAATGTCCATGGCCGTCATGACCGCGTGATCCCAGCGCTCGTTTTCGACGTCCTCCAGGTTCCATGGAGAAATGCGTTGCAGCGTGTACCAGATGCTGCCGGGCTGCTGCATCCAGTGCCATACGGCTTCCGAAACATTGCCGGCGGTATGCCCCTCACTCGAGATGAAGCTGACCGCAACCCGGTAACGGGCACCGTCGGGTGCTGTCGCCTTGTAGATCGCGGTGGGCAGGGGGTGATGGTTGACACCTTTATATTGAACATCGAACCCCAGCCCTCTCAAACATTCGTCGGGAGAATGAAGGTGGCGGAGTGGGGCCGAGGTTTTAACAATTAGAAGACCATGCTCCCCGTAGATCGCCTTGGCGGCTGCCCCGCCGTATTGTGTGAAATAAGCCTTCTCTTTTGGAAGCAGGGGGACGGGAGTCGCAACATTCCCGTGAATCCATGAGGGAAGTTCGACCTTGATGTTTGGTTTAGCTATATCGATTGGTTTTCTTGGCAGGCTGATAATTGCAGCGGCAAGGACCAGGAACCCGCAGGCCTGCCACAGGGGGTTGAGCCGTAATAAGGGTTTGCCTTCCAGTCCTTCTCTTTTCTTGTTGGATTTCTCCGGGGGCCGTTGCCGTTTGTAAACCAGCGAGGCCCAGTAGATAACGGGCAGGCACCCTATGGCGAGGAAAGTCAGGCCCAGCAAGTCATGCCACGGCGCCGCCATGACATCAATGCCCCCGAAGAACCCGGGATACGCAATTCCCGTCGCAATAACGATGATTCTCAGTACGTTGACCAGGATGCCTGACAGGAAGGTGAGGCCGAGTCCGAGAATACCTTTTCTTATGCCGGGACGGCACACGGTCATGCACGCGGCATAAAAAAGAAGAACCAAAAGAAGCGCCCTTGCTCCTGAACATGGCAAGTCGACCAATACGTCCTGGTGATTGATCAGGATACGGACTCCATTACAACGGACGTTATCAAAGATGCTGTCCAGAATGGTGCAGGCGCCATCTGCAGAAACGGATTGCAGGCCGTAGCCCATGGTTCGCTGGATGATACGCTCCAAGGGAAGGGAAAAAGCGAAACATGTAGCCAACCAGCCCGGAGAGATGGGTCTTTTTCTAAATCCAAGTGCAGCGAGATGTCCAATAGCGTAGACATCAAGAACGAGTGTTATGGCGCCCACGACGTTGATGGCAAGAACCTGTCCAACCAGCCGGGTGAGGGCGGAAACGGCGAGGAGGAACAAGGGCAGTCTCAAGTTGACCGTATGGGCCGTGCGTTCGCTGGTTACACTCCACAGGAAGAGACCGGCACAGACACAGAACACGATGAAGCCGCTGGAGTCGTAGGAAGGATCACGCCATGTCTGGACCAGCCAGAGAACGGGATCGATCGCCAGGACCACAGCGGCCGCACCGAAGATCAACTTGGAAAGAAAAAATTTATCTTTGAAATGAATCGGGATGCTGTTCATTTACATCCACAGCATCATGAAAAAAAGATTCCATGCCATCAGGAAAAGAACACCTGTCAGAATTTCCATGGTTAAGTTCTCCATTTACTCGGTCAGGCGATCGTGCGACGGGGTTGGGTGACCGGCAGGTTCAAGGCTTTCCATTTCTTCGATCAAAGAAATGATCGCGGCAAGATCCCGTTCGACGCGCACAACGGAACGCTTCGTCTTTGCAATCAAGCTCAGTACCCACTTTCTGTAAATGGTGTCCCTGAGTCCCTTGGGCCATGAACCGGAAGGTTTGTCCTGCCAACTTGACGCGCCGTGCTCAATCGCCTCTCTACCGGAATCAAGGACATGTCGCCCCAGGGCATCCAGCATGTTTTTTGACTTCCCCGGACTCGTATCGTGACCATTGCTTCTCATGTCAGGGTGCATTGGATCTCCTTTGTTTTCGGTTGCCTCCTCTTGTCTTCCTGGAAAATAGATGGCTTGTGTCCCATACAATTGGTTTCAGGAACTGCCTCCCCGCCAACCTGGAAACCCTCTTGTGAAATTTTCTGTTTACACAAGACCGGGCTGGGACACCGAGTTTTTCCCCACCTGCCATCATGGGCCTGGGGCAAAGGAGATTCCGCGATCCCCTTCAGTTCATGGGAAGGGTTGCATTGGATCTGTTTAATTTTTGTTGTTGCGTCAGCGATCGCTGTCAGTTCTTTTCGATTTCTTCTTCCGCTGGTTTACGGTTCTCTACAATGCGCTTGTAGATGACGAAAGCCGTAAAACCGAGAGCCACGGTAGAGATGAAAAAAACAAGAAACCACGGGTCTAGGTATTCCACGAAATCCCCCTTTCCATACTTTGTGGGTAAAAAGTTGATTCTTATGCACTTAGTTCGAGATCTCGATAAGAGTTCCTGCCCGGGGACAACGACCAAATTTTTCCTGAAAAATGAAAGGGGGGAAGGGGGAAACGGCGTTTGGGGAGGAGTTTATATTTTGAGCGAGAGAAGTTTTTCCTCGAACAGGCCTTTATAGGATCAGCTGCGTGAAGAGTCAGGGTTGCCGGGTCAGGTTGTATTTAGCCAGGCGGCCGCCCCCATCAATGCTAAGAAAAACAGTATCAGCCGTACACGTGCACCAACCATAGTCCGGGGACGAATGACTTGTTCCGTGTCGGTATTCAAGAAAAGCTTCGTAATATCCAGAAAATATGCGGGCAAAAAATAATAGAGAGATGCGTAGAACCAGTATGCGGCCAGGAAAGGATTAGGGAAGAACCAATAGCCCGACCCAGATGTCCAATAGGTCGACCCCCATAAAGAGCAGTACATGCCGGGTGAATAAATAATCGATATTTTAATAACACTCCATATTTTTGCTATCACTCTCCTCTGAAGCAATTGTGATTCAGCAGCCCCCTTTGCTGCTGCAAAGCGAAGTTTTTTTATTTTTTTTGGGATACGTGTGATTGATATTAAGAATGGAAGCAACATTACCGAGCACAGAAATGTTACACCGACCTGCGCCCCACCAGAGGAAGGCCCGTCACCAGCGCAGATAAATGTAGACCAGTTGACACCACAGAGTAATAACCCGAATATAATTAACCGGTTTCGAGGCAATTCATAGGTGTCGACCACGTACCCATAAGGGTGTAGATTTTTAGATGAATTGTGAGGCAAGGAACCGGCCAACGTTTTATCATCGATAAGGGAAATAAACCGGGTAGCAAGCTAATTAATAGGTTAGAGATTTCGAACCCGTGTGGATATATGAGGTTTGGAAAAGCTATACTATGAACAGTTAACCAAAACGCCACGAGGTCGCATCATGTCTATCAAAGTAACGGTTGATACCACTCCAAATGAGCATGCTTTAAAGTTCAACGTCTACAAAAAAATCCTTGATTCCGGTTATAAAACTTTTAACAGCCCGGAAGACGCAAAAGATTTCCCGGTGGCCGCAAAAATTTTTGAAAACGCGGATGTGGTTAGCGTGTTTGTGATGGCGGAACCGGGAACGGCGTTCGTCACCGTTACGAAGAAACCGGAAGCGAGTTGGAGCGATTTGAAGGATAAAATTGTGGAAGATATTAAGGCTTCTGCAACCTGAGATTCTTTTGACGTTAAACCAGCATCACCTCTTCCTAATCGGCTGGTCCTCGATTCAGACCCGAGACGGTTCACCAATCATCAACCTCCAGACAGATCTTTACAACCTTCCTGTCCTTCCAATGAGATACCTGATTAATCTGAGGATCGATGGGGTTGTGACTGACAAGCTGAAATTGATATGGGGAATTGCGTTGGATATGGGGGGAATTCTAGATTAGCGGGCACAAAAATCACTTGGGAAGTGCCTTTTAAAACTCCAACATGGCATACAGTGTGACCCCGGCTGCAAATGCACCGAACATTATCCTGACCCAAAACCCGGCTCCCATGTTCCTCCTTTCCATATTTTTTGTTTAA
>CAJWLY010000041.1 GCA_913043155.1 uncultured Nitrospinaceae bacterium
CCAATTCCCTTAGCATCGATGATCGACAACCCTGGAACTCCAAGCTCGAATAATTTTTCCCGCACCGCTTCGAGCCGGTCATGCTGAATGTAACATTGGATCATTTTCATAGCGATGGAAGTAATTTAGGACAAAATTAAAAGCTTTGCAATCCGAAAAGGCCGCAGAGCTTTTTCTTCGATCAAAGCTCCTTTCTCTAAAAGGGCTCCAGTCCACCCACTTAGACAAAAGACAGTTTGCGCGAATCAAGATTCGAGGTCTTTCTAAGCCATGGCCCTACATAATTTTCGATACTGCAGAGTCTGCCGGAAAATGACCACAAATCCATAATTTAACAGGAAGAAAACGGCCAGGCTATTTTCAACCGCGGCAACTTTACAATAAATGTAATTTCATTTAAGGTGAAGCCATGAGAAGAATCGCCGGTCTATTTCTAGTTTTGTCCGCCACACTTGCCTGCGTCACGGCGGAGGGGCCGGACTCATCTGCGGCGCCTTACGATATCGCAACCGACATCAGTCTTTTTCTTTTGACCGACGATCCATCCGTTGAGAAACAGGTTCTGGAACGTCTAAAGTCTAACGAGGTATCTTCTTCGACGGTCAAGTCCATTCTACGGACAACGCTTCCAAAAAAAAGCACGCAACCCATTGGGCTCCAGCTGGACCGCAAATTCAAAATGAACGGGAAAACCTACTCCTATGCGCTCCACGTTCCCGCATCAGTTTCACCCAATACGCCGATGATCGTTGTTATGCACGGCATGGGGGGAAGCGGCGCCAATACGATACGGGCTTGGGTGGAGCGGTTGGGAAAAGAGTTTGTCATCCTCTGCCCCTCCTACCCCATGGGGGCGTGGTGGTCCAAAAATGCCGAAGAATTGGTTCTCAAACTGGTCGATGAAACACGCACCACCTATCCAATCAATCCCAACCGAGTTTTTCTGGCCGGACTCTCCAACGGGGCAATCGGGGCGTATCTTATAGGCATGTTTTATCCGGACCGGTTTGCTGGCATCGTGCCCATCGCCGGTAGCATCACTGAACGCTACATGCATTTTCTGGTCAACTTAAGAAACACACCGGCCTACCTCATTCAGGGAGCGTTCGATCCCATTTTTCCTATCGAACTTACGCGCCGGGTCCACAAGATTTTGACTGACATAAAGTCACCAGTGGTCTACCGCGAGCATCAAGAACAAGGTACAGCCCACGGAGGCCATTTTCTTCCAGAATCGGAAGTTCCGGCTCTAATCGAGTGGCTGAAGAAACAAAGAAGGAATCCATCTCCTAAGGTAGTCCGCATGACTCGTGAGGCAAACCACTTGGAACGTATTTTCTGGGTAGGAGTAACCCGCGGACTAAAGCTTGCCGCTTTGCAGATACCCGGACCCGAAATGGAACCTCTCAATATCCATGATGGTAAGATTGCCACCCTGTTTGCCGCCGATAAGGGAAACAACCGATTCGAGGTCATGGGTAAAAACTTGATAGAATTTGAAATGCACTTATCCTCCGACCGGACCGATTTCGATCAACCGGTAGTCGTCACCTTCCAACCTATCCGGGACGAAGGAAAACTGCTGGTTCCCGGTGAAAAATTTGTTGCCTTTCACAAGAAGGTTGAAAAAGATCCGGGTGTCCTTCTTGGCGGATTCAAAAGGTTTCGCGATCCGGACCTGTTGTTCGATGCAACTATCAAGGTCTCGGCGCAAAAGGCCGTAGATTTCGCCGTCCTGCCATGACCACTAGCAGAAAACAACCTGATCGAACGCACCTTCTCGAAAAATCCCGTGTCCTGTTGGGCTGGCCGCTGGTGCAGGGAGCTCTCGCCGGGTATGCCTGTTCCCCTGTCACATCGAACCTGTGCAATTTGCTGGTTCCCGCTGATGACTTGAAGTCCGCAAACATCACGCTCAATACTACAGCGGAAATGGTAGAGGTTCTCGTCTCGGGCGATCCTTTTCCCATCAATCCTTTCGATGATATCGAACCAACACTCAGCGAGGCTCGCGAACGAAAAATTCTTAAACCGGGACAGTGTCTGGACGTATTGAAGCTTTTGCGTGTTGTCCGCGATGTTCACCGGGCACTGGGTAAACTAGCTGGATCGCCGCTCCTTAAAATTCTAGGCGGTCGACTTAACCCCTTACCTTCTTTCCTAAAGGAGCTAGACCGGTGCATCGACGACGAGGGAGAGATCAAGGAAAATGCCTCGCCGGAACTCAAGCAAGCCATCCGTGACGTATGGGCCGCAAAACAGAAACTAGAGGCAAAGATCGGCAAACTACTCTCGAACTCAACTTATAAAGACGCGGTTCAGGACAATTATCATACGGAGAGGGAGGGACGGTTGGTCATCCCTATCAAGGTGGACCGTCGTTCGCAGATAGACGGCATTGTCCACGATAGTTCGGGAAGCGGCCAGACTCTATATATGGAACCTTCCTCCATCGTGCCCCTCAACAACCAGTTGAAGATTGACAAACTCAAGGTGGACCATGAAAAGGTAAAAATCCTACAATCGCTGGCTGGACAGATGGTTGAACATAGCGACGTCTTGGCTTCAAACCTGGAGGTTCTCGTCGAACTTGATCTCGTTCACGCGCGCGCAAAGTTGGCGCGAACGATGGAGGCAAGGCTGTGCCTGCTCGAAGCAGGCAGCGAGGTACACCTCGAAAAAGCACGCAACCCGGAACTGATCCTCAATGGCCGCGATGTCGTACCCAACGACATCGCATGGAACGCCTCCACCCGCGTGATCATTATTTCGGGGCCGAACACTGGAGGTAAAACAGTGACCCTGAAAACCGTAGGACTCATGGCGCTGATGGCACGCGCTGGATTATTCTTACCCGTTGGAAAAGGGTCGCAAATTCCTTTCTTCCCCGAAGTGTATGCCGATATTGGCGACGATCAGAACATCGAACTCAACCTATCTACGTTCTCGGCACACCTGGAAAAGATCATTCACATCATCGACCACGCCGTTTCGGGTTCGCTGATTCTACTCGACGAGCTAGGAATCGCAACCGATCCGCAGGAAGGAGCGTCGCTCGCCGAGGCAATTCTTACCGAGTTGAACGAGAAAGGCGTGACAACCCTGGTGTCAACCCATTACCTAGCCTTAAAACTTCTAGCCCAGACGCGCAACGGATTCCTCAACGCATGCACCGAGTTCGATTCGAAATCGCTAGCACCCACCTACCACCTGATTTTCGGTGTACCCGGACACAGCGCTGCTCTCGATACCGCCGAGCGGCTCGGACTCCACCGCGGGATCATTGAACGCGCACGAGAAATTTATCGGTCGCAGGACACCCGCGCAGATGCTGCATTAAAAGATTTGACCTACCAGCGCCTTGATCTGATACGAAAGCAAGAGGTTCTCGAAACAGAAAACCGGGAACTCGAACAACTAGCCGGAGAACAACGACTGCTTACTGAGCGCCTGCGGGAAAAAGAAAAAAAAATCGCTTCCGAAAAATCCAGCCGTGTTCAGTCTGCCGTGAGGGAAGCAAAAAACCAGGTCCGCCAAATGATAAAAGAAGCGAAAGGAACCCACGACTCTCATAAATTGCGCAAAATAGAACGTCAGTTAGAGTCGATGGGCCGCGTACCGCTGTCGACTTACCGAAAGGATCTTGCCGACTGGGAAGTTCCTCCGGAACAGCTTCAGGAAGGCGATATGGTGCTTGTCGAAAGCTATGGCACGACCGGCACTCTCCTCGAAAACACCGATAGCAAAAAAAAGGTTCGTATTCGTTTGGGAAATCTAGAAACCGTCGTTGAGGTTTGTCAACTTCGAGGAAACATCAAACGGAAACGCGCTACCGAAAAACGCTTCAAGCACGTGGAGGTGAAGGTGCATGCCACATCTGCCAGGCAAGCAAAAACCACCTGCGACCTGCGTGGAATGAGTTCCGACGAAGCGCTGACCACCATGGAAACGTTTCTCAGTCAGGCTGTTGTCAATAATATCGGACGCGCCACGATCATTCATGGACACGGGATGGGAACGATCAAAAGTCTGGTTAGGGATTATCTGAGCACCACTGGGATGTGTAAAAATTTCTCTCCGGCACCACGAACAGAGGGAGGCGATGGGGCAACAATCGTTGAATTCTGATGAATGCCCACACAGAATGAATCGCCCACCCCTTGCTTGAAAAGATTTTCTAGCACAAAGAATATCAGCTGAATACTTTGACAAGGTGATCAAACCTCTTGCTAGATTTTTTTATCTTCTCTTCATTACCCAACACGCATACGTTTCCAGATTTTCTGATTTTACTGAATAAAGACGCGTAAGACTGAATGTCTCCTCGCTTCGTCGATAATAATTCGTCGCGGCGTTTCTGTTTTAGCTCGTAGGTTCTTCCGGTTAGAAGCTCAACCATCGCCACGGTCCCTTTCCTATCGGGAGTAAGCGGCGGATCCAGGTGACCCACACAACCGATCAGAATCTTAGTCAACTCCTTATCCGAAAGATCAAGGTTTTCAAGGTAACCCGCTATCTGATCATAGACGTCGAGTGTTTCATTAAGGTTGGGATCGCGATAGGACACTAGGCCATAATCTCCACTGAACGAATCGAAGGTGCTTTGACTGCCGTAGGCCCCTCCCTGAACGCGCACCCGATCCCACAAATAACATGTGCGTAGAACCGAGTTCAACGCATCAAACTGTCCGCTGTATTCCAACCCAAGTTCATACAGGTTGGCTCCCTTACCGACAAACTGAACCGCGCTGGCCGTTAAAAACGCTTCGTTCGCTGGACCAGGCCTGAAGTCAAGCGGAACAGGCTGTGGCGTGTGATCGGATAAAACCCGCGTCATCCCATTGATCCTTTTCTCTATTTTGGGATAGTCCTTCTCGGGAACCGTCACGTTGGCCAGAGTATTCTTGTGGGTGAATAATGTTTGAGCCACCTCTCGAAAGTTTTCCGCCACTTGACCGGGGTCCTTCTCCGCACAAACAAGCAGGTTTTCTAAAAATTTATAAAAAGAAATCCCTTCAGTAAGCTCGTTGTACCGACCTAGCGAAGACTGGTACGAATGCAACCGAGAAAGAACATAATGATTTCCTGAAGAAAGGATAGAATCTTCCATATCGGCCTTGGCACTTCGAATGATCTCAACCAGTCGCGTTGGGTTATTGAACTCGTATTCGCCAATCAATTCCTCCAAAATATCGAATAGGTCGTCAACCTTTTCCACGAGCGCTTTGCCGCTGAAGAATAAATAGGAAAGGATCCGGCGGTGATCCGATACCGTGGCGGAAGTAAAATTCCATGGACGCACACCGCCGGTATGGATACCCAGCATTTGTGAAATTTCAACATAACTGTGTTTTCGAGTTCCCATGCCCAGCACCATCCGGCCCAAGAGAGGAAGGTACTGAAGTTTGTCAAGCGGTACCCCTGCCGCATCAAATCCGATCTGCACATAAGCAATTTTATTGGTGAACAAATCGTGGTACAGGATTTTGGGAGCCGTCTCCCGTTTCACTTCTAGAGGAAACCGTTCACTCTCTCGCTTGATATCCTCGAGTCCCAGACTAGGAAGTTTATCCAGGTTTTCTGGAGAATCCGGGGTGATTTGCAGGCTCCTTAACATTTGGGTCCGTTCAACCAATTGACCAATTTCCTCAGCTGGCAGGGAAGCCTTCAGCGCCTTCAGTCGTTTCCTAATTTTAGCGTCCTGTTTTTTCGCCAAATCTGACTTGGGAATGGCTAGCATGATGCTCTGGTGGCGGTTGTCCAGAAGGTGTTTCTTAATCAGACACTCGAAATACCCCTGCCCCGCCTTCCGCTTAATCTTGCGCATAAGCTTGTCGTATTTCAGGTGTATGAAAGGATCGAAGTCGTACAACCAGGAAGCCAGGGCCTGGATGTTATAAACGATACCCTTTGGAAATCCTCCAAAATTGGCTTCGCGTAATTTAAAGTCGAAACTATTAACTGCAGACTTCACCATATTTTTATCGATCCCTTTTTCAACAAGATCCCTCAGTGTGGAAAAAATGAGGTCGAAAATCTTTTCTTCGTGTTCCGCCTCTGTCCCTTTCATTCCCACAGCAAACATTGTTTCCAAACGGTTGTCATCAAATCCACCACCAATGATCTCACTTCCAAGTCCTGAGTCGATCAGCGCCTTGCGCAATGGAGAAGCAGACGTGTCAAGCAACAGATAACTGAGAATATTGAAAGCAAGACAGTGCTCGTGACGGGTCGCCTTATCCAACTTAAACCCCACGGCGACGAACGTCTTTTTGTCAAGAGATTCTCCCCTTGATACGGGATAGTAAATGACCTTGCGCTTGGGTCGGTGAAAACGTCTTTGGATATCAACAAACGACTCAACTCTCTCGGACTCAAAGTTCAGCAGGTATTCATCATTAAGAAAAGCAAGGTACTCCTTGGTATCCCCATCCCCGTACAGAAAAATCCGACTGTTCGATGGATGATAATTCTTGCGGTGGAAATCTTTGAACTCTTCATACGTCAATTTCGGGATGGCATCAGGATCGCCTCCCGATTCAAATCCATATGTCGTTTTCGGAAAAAGGGAGTGCACTAAATGACGGTCAAGCAAATTCTCAGGGTTGGAAAAAACACCCTTCATTTCATTGAACACAACACCCTTGTAGATGATCTCTTTTTCTGGTGATTCAAGCTCATGGTGCCATCCCTCCTGCATAAAAATTTCTTCAGTAATATTCGGATAAAACACTGCATCAAGGTAAACATCCATCAGATTGAAGAAATCTTTTTTATTCCGACTGGCCACGGGGTACATGGTTTTATCGGGGAACGTCATGGCGTTAAGGAAGGTCTGTAAACTGCCTTTCAGCAGTTCCAGAAACGGTTCCTTGACAGGATACTTGCGTGACCCACACAGGACGCTATGTTCCAGAATATGAGCTACACCCCGATCGTTGGATGGGGGCGTGCGAAACGTAACACTGAAGACCTTGTTGTCATCGTCGTTCTCTAGAACAACCACCTCGGCTCCCGTCTTATCATGCTCAAACAGCAACGCCTCCGATTTTAACTCGGAAATGGTTTCCTGCCGGTTCAGGGTAAACCCGGAACTGCTCTTCCCTGTCTCAAAACTCATTTCTTCCTTTCTGAACGTCACTTAATTCCTCAAAAAAACGCCACCCTTCGCTTCGTTCGGGATAACAGGTAAATTTGTTTTTTAAGCACCTATTAGATACTCATCGGACCCGAAAGATTCTTTTGGTGGGAACATGAGTCCATCATTTCAAGAAGCCTGCAGGTCCAATCCAACGGGACAATGGTCCGATCCCATCACATCCGGTTGGATAAATGAATCCTTCACCTTTCCCATTAAATCTTCGGTAACAAAAAAATAATCGATGCGCCATCCGATGTTTTTTTTCCGGACGTTGAAACGGTAACTCCACCAGGTGTACTGATCAGGCTCCTGGCAAAACTCGCGAAAGGTATCAACATACCCATGAGCTATAAACTTGTCGACCCACGCCCGCTCCTCGGGCAAAAAACCGGAGTTTTTCTCGTTGGCCTTTGGATTTTTTAGATCAATAGGTTTATGCGCAGTGTTCACGTCCCCTGTAATCACCAGTTTCTTGCCTTCCTGGCGCAGCGATTCGCAGTGATCAAGAAAGGCATCATAAAAATCCATTTTATACTTCAGTCGGTCCGATCCGCTGGTCCCGTTAGGAAAGTATACATTAAGCAAATCGAAGTCCTTGAACTCAGCGCGTATGATACGGCCTTCCATGTCGAATTTTTCGATTCCCATCCCCAAATGATATTTTTTGGGTTTCTTTTTGCTGAGGACAGCAACACCACTGTAGCCCCTGCGCTGGGCTGGGTTCCATATAGAGTGATATCCTTCAGGTGTGACCATTTCACCCGGAAGGTCGTTTGGCGTCGCCTTGATCTCTTGAAGGCACATCGTGTCCGGCGCTTCGGAGTGGAACCAGTCCATAAAACCTTTTCTCAAGGCGGCACGCATACCATTGACATTCCAACTGATAATTTTCATATCCACCTGAAAACGATGCTACTGACAAATGAGATCCGATGCAGAGGACAGCACATCCACTCAATTCAGCCTCCTCGCTCTTAAACCGGGGTATACTCTCACATAAGACCTTCCGAACCAAAGCGTAAAATTTCATTCCCTTTAGCCCCAGTCTAGCTAAAAAAATTTCACTAAACCGCTGTCTAATCAAAAGAAATTATTCGCTTTTCCCCCCATGCATTATAATTCCATCAAGCGATCCAATAACGGATGACCCAAAAAAATATGCCAACCTCTGAATTGCAGGTCCAAAATCTAAAAATTGCGTTTTCTTCCAACGGAGAAGAACAGGTTGCTGTCCGAGGGATCAGTTATCACCTCAACCAGGGGGAAACGTTAGCGCTCGTCGGTGAATCAGGGTGCGGTAAAACCGTCAGCGCCCTGTCCATCCTACGGTTGATACCTCAGCCTCCAGGTAAAATCCTGGACGGGAAAATCCTTTTTGGGAAAGACGACCTTCTCAAGCTTCCGGCGAAAGAACTCCGAGAGCGGCGCGGACGCGACATCGCGATGATCTTCCAAGATCCGATGACCTGTCTCAACCCAGTTCTCACCGTAGGCGAGCAGATTATCGAGACGCTCTTGCGTCATACCGCAATTACCCGCACCGCCGCGCGAAAAAAAACCATTGAACTCCTGAGGCAGGTGGATATCCCCTCACCAGAGCAAAAGCTTAATCAATACCCGCATCAACTGAGCGGCGGTATGCGCCAACGGACGATGATCGCCATGGCCGTGTCCTGCTCACCCCGAGTGCTCATTGCCGACGAACCTACCACGGCTCTCGACGTTCTCGTTCAAGCGCAAATCCTAGACCTCCTCGCACAGTTAAAGGAAGAAACTCTTATGTCGATCCTGCTTATCACTCACGATCTGGGTGTCGTCGCCGAAATCGCCCAGCGTGTATTGGTCATGTATGCGGGAGAAATCGTCGAATCGGGGCCCGTTCAAGGACTTTTTCGAAAGCCACTTCATCCGTACACGACTGGACTCATGAATTCGGTACCTACACTGGAACACGGTCAGGAAAAGATTCATCGATTGAGTGAAATTTCTGGAACCGTTCCCTCACTTTCACAAACCCCGCCAGGATGCCCGTTTCATCCGCGCTGTCCCTCGGCAGAAGCACGGTGCCAAACCGAAAAACCAGTTCTCAAAGAAGCCACTCCCGGACACACCGTGAGTTGCTGGTTGCATCAATAATGGCCTCTTCAGTAAAAATATCAGATCCGGTTCTGCTGCAAGCGAGGAATCTCAAAAAATACTTTTCTGCCGAAAGTTCTAACTACAGCCGCTCATCACAAACTGTGCGCGCCTTGGATGGCGTTTCCTTCACCCTTCGCGAAGGAGAGACCTTGGGGCTTGTTGGGGAGTCCGGGTGCGGCAAGTCCACCGCCGCACGAACCGTTCTGCGACTCACCGAACCCACTGCCGGAGAAGTTTATTTTCGCGGACAAAATCTATTTGCATTATCACACAACGATCTGCGCCCCCTACGTAAGGAAATGCAGATCATTTTTCAGGATCCCTACGCTTCCCTCAACCCAAGAAAGCGGGTAAGAGACATTCTGGAAGAACCGTTCGATATTCACAGGTTTGTCGACGGGAAGGAACGAAATGAACGTGTTGCATGGTTGATGGAGCGCGTGGGATTGTCAGCGGATCAAGGTGAAAAATATCCGCACGAGTTCAGCGGCGGGCAACTGCAACGAGTCGGAATCGCGCGGGCTATTGCATTGCATCCACGTCTCGTGGTCGCCGATGAACCCGTCTCCGCTCTCGATGTTTCCATTCGCGCTCAGGTGATCAACCTTCTTCTCGATCTGAAGGAGTCAATGGCCATCTCCTATCTTTTTATTTCACACGACATGGCTGTGGTCAGACACTTCTGCGACCGTATCGCCGTAATGTACCTAGGGAAAATCGTCGAACTTGCCAACAGCACGCAGTTGTACAGCACACCACAACATCCCTACACGGAGGCATTACTTCAGGCAATTCCCAGGATGGATCCAGGATCAAAAAAACAACGTTTAAAAGTGAGAGGTGACCTACCTAGCGCAATCGATCCACCTA
>CAJWLY010000042.1 GCA_913043155.1 uncultured Nitrospinaceae bacterium
TAACATCTGGCAGTGGAAAGCTACGTGGGACAAGGAAGGTGCCGGAAAGAACGACAACTCTGCCATGTCGGATATGGAAGACCAGTATGATAACATGGCGATGGGTTCCGGCAGCTACTACATGTATGAGCCCGGTGGCAAGCTGAAAGGCATTGACACGGCGCATACACCTGGAAGCAAAGCGGGTGCCGGTAATGTCGGCTCGCAAGCCAGGGGTGCAGGTGACATCAGCAAGCGTTCTTCCAACATTGACTTTGGAATGGGTAAGAACGAAGGCGTCTTCAATGCGGGTATTGCAACAGGTAATATCCTTTCGGATAACACCATGCGCAGATCGGCTGTAGAAGACCTGAATGCTGAAGGTTTCAGCACGCTGACCACTCAGGCTAGTCAGGATGTCGACGGTGAAGGCAACTGGAGAAACAACCGCTGGGCGGTTGTGTTCAAACGTGCCTTGAAAACCGGCGACAGCAATGACGTCCAGTTGGGTGGCGGTAAAGCGTCTATGGCCATTGCCATCTGGAATGGTCAGAACAAGGAAAGAAACGGACAGAAAGCAGTGACGCAGTGGAATACGCTCAACTACTGATCTGACTCTTTGTCTGTCGGTTTTGCACCGGGGAAGGGCGGCTTTGGCCGTCTCTTCCCCGGTTTTTTTTGTTTGATTTAGATTTTTCCCCGAGAAACTCCGTTCAAAAATGGGGTTGCCCCTTTTTTTTGAAGGTTGCCTGGTACCTCCCAAGCCCCCTTGTCCCGGTCGCTTTCATAGACGCTTCGCGCTCTTTAAAAAAAATCCTTTCTTTGTTTCCAGGCATCGTATCCCCATCAGGCCAGAGGGCACCTCCCTCGAGGCGGACGTTCAAAGGGCAATGTGTTCAATCAATCTCCATTTCTCCCAGGGAGACTTGGATAGATTATTTTAGGTTTCCCTCGTGGGGGAAACAGGTTTCCAGTAGTGACTGAAAAATCATTGCGAGCACTGTGAAAGCGGACAAGCAGAACGCCTTTTAAAATTTGTATCGAACCCGCGCGCCCTCCTTCCGAACTTTCCCGTTGAGCGGTTGAGAGTTGTCTGGCCTGTGTAGACTGGTTATGAATCTGTTGTGAAAAGCAGGCCGGGAACTGTTGATGTTTATATTCGATCCGATCAACCAGGGGTTGGAACTCCTCGCCCACCGCGAACTGCAAAAGGCGGAGAGCGTATTTTTACAGATCATCAACGATCCATACGCCCAGCAGGAAGAGTTGTTGGAGGCGAGGACTTTTCTCAATGATATCCGGGCCTGTCAGTCCGGCGGCGCAAGCCTGGATTTCGACCATTACAAAAAACTCACCAAAAAGACCTCCCAGCCGCTTGATGCAATCGACGAGTTGCTTGTCGATGTCTATTTTTCCTCCTGCCAGTCTTACGACGAATTTGATGAAGCCCTGGCGAAGAAAATTCCTGCCGTCATCAACCGGTTGAGGCCTCTGAAAATTCAGGATATCGTTGCCCGGGACAAGCTTTTCGAGAAACTGGAGAAAAGCGGTATCCGTCGGCTCAAGAAAAGACTGGGCCAGGTGAACCGTGGGACGAAGGGAGACGCGTTTGATTTTGATCCTTACCGGTGGAAAACCATTTTCAGGAAGTTCATCGAACAGATCCACCCCGTCCTGCTGGAACGCCACCTGGAGCTGCTTGACTATATCCTGCAGACGGGAGAAATTCAGCTGCTGGATGCCCCCAGTCTCACCACGCTGACCCCTAAATCCCGGTGGATTATCCAGTCCACCCTGAAAAACAAGTGGTTCCTGTTGAGAAGTTATTTTTTCAAGGCCAGGGCGGAGGCCGAAGATCAATTCGGCAAAAGGGAAGGCACCCGGAAACACTGGGAGGAAGTCAGGTATAAGAAGATAAAAATTTTTGAAGAATGCCGGTTCAGCGAGCAGAATATACAGAAGTTTCTATTCACCGACAAGCTGAATTACAACACCCTTAAGGAGATCCATGAGTTTGCACTGAGTCTGGGGTTGGTCCTGAAACCGCGTGATGTCAGCCTGGCCCTGCGTGGCGTAAATAAGGCCAGGGAACATATCAAGGAAAGAGCGGGAATCCTGGTGGGCTTTCGCAAGGAGTTCCAGAACAGTTTGCGGAACCTGAAATTTTCCAAAGAGAGTTCGTATAAAATCGCCCGGCAGGTAAAGCGGTCTAGTTTTCACCAGGTATTGGGGTCCTTTCAAACCGCCCTGAAAGTGGCTTCAGACGAGATTTACTGGTATCGTATTCCTCCCCAGTCTGAATCGTTGAGAAAAAATATTGAAGCCCAGTGTTGCAAACACTTGAGCACGGTTCGTATTCACATGTTCGAGCGGGGCCGGTTAAATAAAATCCTGCTCCAGGAGGGGCAACCCCTTATCCGGCAGTACCTCGTCCGGGTGTATGGGGAAGGGGTGAAGGGCCTGCACTGTTATTTCAGGCTGGCAACCATTCATCAATACTACAAGTTAAAGTTTTTCCAATACCACGACCAGCGTTTTCCAAGTGTCTCCGAGTTGATCAAGATCAGCCGCAAGGATTTTCAGCCGCTGGTGGTGGAAGGATACCGTGCCTTCCTCAAGAAAAAGCGCCTGGATATCCCTGCCACCCTGTATGAAGAGATCAAAAAACAAAGAGCGTTGACCTCCTGGGAGAACGAGCACACGACCCCGGAAGAAAAACTATTACTTAAATTCTGGTTCCTGATGGATCACGGGGTGCCCGTGACCCAGAGGCTAGTCCAGAAAGGGGTTTTTCATCCTGGTGCGGACCTGTGGGCACTGGTGAAGGGTCAGGGACGGGTGTGCAACAGCTGACGGAGCCGTTGCTGCATTTCCTTGAGGGGCATCAGGTCCCCCTTCTTCGAGGCGGCTGCAATTCCTGTGCGGTACACCTCGATGGCTTCCTCCGGCCGCGAAAGTTTTTCCAGTGTTTTTGCCAGAAGGACGTAGGCGGCGGAATAATCTTCATAATGCTTGACCACCGTTTGCAGTGGAGGCAAGGCCTCTTCGTAACGCTCCAGGTCGAAGTAAACCGACCCCAACCCGAAGTTGGCCACCTGGTCGGCTGAATCAATTTCCAGAACCTGTTTGAACATCGATATTTTCTGTTCCCGCTCGGCTTGGGTGTTTTTCGCCTCTTCCAGGTTTTCCTTTTTGACTATTTTTTCGGAAACAGCCCTTTCAAACTGGAGTGCGGTGGCTTCCGCTTTTTCCTGCTCCGCTTCCTCGATTCGGCCCTGCTTCATGTAGTAGATCGATAAGTTGGTATGCGCCATGATTTCCGCTGGGTCGATCTCTACCAGTCTCTTCATGAGGGTGATGGCCTCGTCCAGCTTGTTTTGTTTGGACAGGAAAACCCCCAGCGCCTCATAGGCGGGGGCGTTTTTGGGGTCCAGGTCAATGGCTTTTCTGAGCAGGGCGATCGGTTGTTCCAGGTCCTCCTGCTCCTTAAAATACTTGAGTGCCCGGGTCAATAGATTCTGTGAACGGTCTTTCCGGGCCTGAGGCTGGTAAAAGGGCAGAAGGCAGGTCCGGACCTTGAAGGGAGTCCCATCCAGGGTCACCTCGAGGTCAATATCCGGACTCCGATGATCTTTCTGAATATAAGCCAGAGCGATGTTTTTCTGGAGAGAGTGAGAGAAGGTGGAACTCTTGATCGTGCCGATCTTTTTTGAATCCAGCCGGATCTCGCATCCCGGCACGGGCAGGACGCTTCCCTCAAGGATCAGTCCCATCAAGGCAAAATTCGGCGCTCCATAGGTCTTAATACGGGCAATGACCTCCTGGCCGATATAGCATCCCTTGTTGTAGCTGACAGAGTTGTGTTCTAGTCCGGTCTCCGGAAGTATATTTTTTTCATCCATATCCTTTCCGTAAAGCGGGATGCCCGCTTCAATACGTAACACTTCCCGTGTGTGGGGACCGACCTGAATCGGAGCATACTCTTTGTCGGTTTCCAAAAGGCGTTGTACGGTTTCCTCCTTCCATTGGACAGGTAAGGCCAGCAGGAACCCTTCTTCACCCGTCAGGGATTTATTGATTGCCAGAACCGGCTGGCCATCGACGTTGAATGAGCATACATCGTTCGGTTTTTCAGGCAGGGTCTCAAGGGTCGGGAAGGCGCGTTCGAGGATGTGGGCGCTTGCGGGGCCCTGTAGGGCCAGCAGGGCAGGGTTGAGCGTTTCCAGTTGAACGTCTTCACGGAACAGAAAGGCCCCAAGGTGGTTCAGCAGTTTCTCTTTTTGTACCGATTCCACCAGCAAAACAGAGGAGTCTTCCCCGGTGCGATGCAGGGAGAAGGTTGCTATGAGCCTGGCTTTTCGGTCAACAATGGCGCTGCTTTGCCCCTGTCCCGGTTTGAGCAGGGTGACGTCGTTGGTGGTCTGGGTTTGAAGATACGTGAAAACGTCCGGTCCGGAGACGGAAACCAGGGCCCAGTCACCGAGGAAAAAATAACCGGCTTTTTCACGAATGTAGCGGTGCTCTTCCTGGGGAGAGGGTGTGGTTTTCAAGGAACGGCAAAAGGAAATGGAAGCGGGTTTCAGGTGATTGAGAACGATTCGCCGCAACCGCAGGTTGAGGAGGCATTGGGGTTGACGAAGACAAACCCTTTGCCTTGAAGGCCTCCTTGATAATCCAAGAGCATCCCCTTGAGATAAATCAGGCTTTTGGCGTCCATGAAGACCTTGAATCCGTCTTGCTCAAGAACCGTGTCGCCTTTTTCCGTTGGTGTGAACTGGATGTCGTAGGACAGGCCGGAACAGCCGCCGCCTTTCACGCCCAGGCGCAGCCCGATTTCCGGGTTGTTTTCGGCCGCGATCAGTTTTTTGATCTCTTCGCGGGCTACGGGGGAGATTTTGATGAATTCCGTTGTTACTGCCATGCGTTCCTCCAAGATTCGATTACTGTCAAGGGACGGGTCTTACCAGGATTAGATCACTCCTAAGCCTAGGAAGTTTCTAAAATTATACTGGAAAAGGGTGGGTGGAACAATCTCCCGGGGAAAGCTTCCTGCTGAACGGAGGAATCAGGTAAAAAAACAATATAAAACAACAAATCGTACCCGTGTCCCATGTTGGCTGGAAAGCGATCTGGGCTGGAATTTAAAATTTAAAACTTTTCACAGGTTACAGAATCAAATAAAATGCAACCGGTTCAAAAGTTCAATATCTAAAAGGAGATAAGGGCACCGATGATCAGTATTCCGGATTTAACTGCTTTAGTGAAAACGGGAATCCCCGACGCAGAAGTAAGCGCGCTTGACAAGACGGGGATGAGCGACCACTTTATCATTCACGTGGTATCAGGCACGTTTGAAACTATGAATATCATGGAACGGCACCGCGCTGTACAGGCCACCCTGAATGCGGCAATGCAGGACGGAAGGATCCATGCCGCCGAAATCAAAACCGCAACCCCGGGTTCATAATATTGATGCCCGCTGTCAAAACCACACATTTCAAATTAAATTAATTTATTTTTTAAGGAGTGATACGGATGTCTTCGATCGATGATGAAATTAAGGAAGAAATTGCACAGAACAAAGTTCTAATTTATGGCAAGGGTACAAAAACCGCTCCGCAGTGCGGGTTCACTGTAGAAACCATCCAGTTTTTTGAAAAATACGGGTACCCGTTTGAGGTTGTCAATGTCCTGGACAATATGGGCAAGCGCGAGGCGTTGAGTAAAATGACCAACTGGCCTACGCTTCCCAAGGTATTCATTGACGGAAAATTTTACGGCGATACCGATATCCTGGATGAGATGGAAGCCAAGGGCGAAGTGGAACCGTTGTTGAAAGCTACGTTTGGCGAGTGACAACTCACCTGTCTCCCTATTGAGGTTTTTATGTCTGATGCTTTGGAAGTAGGCGATCGCGCGCCCGGATTCGATTTGCCCGCAGTGTATGGATATAAGTCGGGAGAGGCCAGCCCGTCCGCCGAGGAAAAGGTGACGGTAAGACTCAAGGATTTTCTGGATAAGAAATGGGTCGTTCTCTGTTTTTACGCCCAGGACAGCAGCCCAGAAGATACCCGGTTGATGGTTAGCTTTAATGAATGGAACCGGAAATTTAAAACCCGCGAGGTGGCATTGCTGGGGTGCAGTTGGAACGGTGTCAATTCGCACCGGCAGTTCATCGAAGTCTACCAGATGGGTTTTACCCTGCTGGCGGATGAGTACAAAAAGACAACCGAACTATACGGCGTGATCAAGGAGGAGGATGATCTGGGCCAGAGGGTTAAGGTGATCGAGCGTTCCACCTTCGTGATCGACAAGACCGGGATGATCCGCGGGATCTGGAGAAACCTGCAAGACTTGCGGGAGCACCCGAGAGAAATTTGGGGATTTATTCAGAAAGAAAAAAAATAGATCCTTCATCCAGGAGACGCTTAGGTTCACTCGCGGGCCTGGCAGTTCTCAAAGTTTTCGCAGATTGTGTTGCGGATGGTTTTCAGCGTTTCTTCCCCATCGCCCCGGTTCTTGGGATCGATCGTTATGGCGGGGGAAATGATGATTCGAACTGGGCCGGGTTGAATGACTGGACGGCTCTTACGGATGATGCTCCAGGTGCCCACCAGCGTTACCGGCACCAGCAGGGCTCCCGACCGACGGGCCAACAGTTCGCTGCCCTTTTTGAAAGGCCCGATGGTCCCATCCTCCGAACGGGTCCCCTCCGGAAAAATAATGACCGAGTTACCTGCCTTGATCGTTTCGATGGTATTTAGGAAAGCCTGATACGAATTTTTTTTACTGTCCCGCTTTACGGGAATATACCTCGCTGATTTCATCGCCCAACCCATAAACGGAATTTTAAACAGAATGGATTTTGCGACCCAGCGTATCTGCGTGGGGAGGAATCCGGACAGCGCAAAAATGTCGAAGTAACCCTGATGATTGGCAACGAAAATTTGCGCCCGGTCCGTCAGTACGTTTTCCATTCCGGTGATATCCACTCGAATGCCATTCCACCGACAAAGCAGTCGGCTCCACAGGGAGGCTATATTGTGTGATGTGTTGCCGCTCCGGTCAAAAAATCCTGCGAGAATGGAAATCATCCCCAGCACTAGGGACAGGAGGGTGATCAGCACCCAGAAACGCAAAGTATGGTAAAAGGATAAAATAGGTTTCAAAATTCCCCCACCGCCGTTTTAACAATCGACCGTTGGTGAACTTCGGCGAACTGCCTCCAAAGATAGCCTATGAGTAAAGGTTTCCGCACAAGATATTTTGAAAAGGTTCTGGGGTTGGCGATGATACTGGTGCTCAACGGGCCTGCCCATGTGGCGGCCTGGGGAATGGACGCGCACCGTGTCATCGGCATGATCGCCGACCGGTACCTGACGCCCGGGGTTCAAAATAAAATCCAACAGGATTTTAACATAACAAGTCTGGCAGATGTAGCCAATTGGGCCGACCGGGTTCGCTATAAAAGATCGCAGGGGCGGTGGCATTATGCCAATGTCCGGGAAGGAAAGAGAAACTACGTACGGGAACGGGATTGCCCGCTCGGCAGATGCGTGGTGGAAAAGATCCGGTACTTTTCAAGCGTTCTGGCAGGAGCCGCGTCGTCCCGGGAAGGGCGGATCGAATCTTTAAAATACCTGGTGCACTTCGTGGGCGATATCCATCAGCCCCTGCACCTTGGAAACAAAAAGGATCGGGGCGGGAATAAAATCAGGGTCGTTTTTCAGGGAGAGGAAACTAATCTGCACGCGCTCTGGGACAGCGACTTGGTTCCCGTAGCGGACGGAGAAGACCTGTTGCAATACGCCCGCCGGCTCATCCGGAGAATATTGCCTGAGGACCGGTTGCTGTGGAGTCGGTCTGGCGCAGTCGATTGGGCCAATGAGTCCAGAAAACAGGCCTTGGATTTGTCTTATGATCCGCAGGTGAAGATAACGGGTGTCCTGACCAAGGGATACGTCCGGAAGGCGAGAGAGACTATTGAGCTCCGTCTAACCCAGGCTGGGGTGCGGCTGGCCCATCTGTTAAATACCCTGCTCGAATGACAGCCTCTCAGAGGAAGAGACCGACGACTGAAGAAAACCCATTATTTTCAATCAGTTTCTCTCTGGAGTCGGTATTGGGACTCAAGTTGCTTGTTTAATCAAACTGTTTAAAGTTTATCAAGCACGCGCTTAAAATAATCTAAAATTTAAGATCTATGCGATAGTGCTTTCAGATTTTTAGGGCAATCTGGAGAGATTTACGGAAAGGGGTTTTGGGAATAAATGAAACGTTTGGGAGTTAATTTTCTCATTCTTGCATTCACTCTTACGGCCTTAGGAATTCTGCTAGAAGGAGGGGTTCGCCTCCTAACTTCTCCTGAAAAAGAGATTGATAAGGATTGGGTCCATCAATTTATTCAATATAACCGTGACGGCTTCCGAGACCGGGAGTATACCCTTGCTAAGCCACGCGGCAAATTTCGAATTTTGGCCGTTGGAGATTCTCAAACGTTTGGTCATGGTATTGAAAGACTTGAAGATACATTTCCCAAGCGATTGGAAACCTTGCTCAACCAAGGAATGGAACGCCCAAAGTTTGAAGTTTTAAATTTTGCCAGACCAGGGTGGAATACGGCTGACCAGCTCCAATACATCTATAAAAAAGGTTTCCTCTATCAACCGGACTTAATCCTTTTGAATTTCTTTCATAATGATTTGCCGCCATCGCTCCTTTTCGACTGTGACAGCAAGGACCGGGAACTTGTTCCAGAAATCGGGCCATTGGTGGAATGGTTCCATCGTTCCTTTCTTTACCGTTTTCTCAAGTTCCGGATGAATCGACTGTTGGAAAAAACGGGACATAAACCTTCATATGAGGATTGCCGCCGGTCTTCTTACCAATCCAGGAGTTGGGATATGGAAGAAATTTATTTAGATACTCTACTTCACACTGCTCAAATGAAAAAAATTCATTTCATGATGGCGGTCGTTCCAATAATGTTCCAGCTGGATGCAAATTATCCGTTTGCCTTTGCTCACCAGAAATTAAAACAATATTGTGATAGCCGGAATCTTTTTTGCGTAGATCTTTATCAAGAAGGATTTCAAGGAAAAAACGAGGATGATTTTATTCTCTCAAGGGGAGACCGGCATTTGAACACCCGAGGGGCTGAATTAGTGACGCAAATATTGTTTGAAAAGCTTAAACCCCTCAAGAATTATCAAGATTTAAATCGATGGCACCTCGCTTTTGATCTGAAAGATTTGTTAGAAATAAACGGAATAACCAAGCAGTTTAATTTATTGTTTTCAGAATTAGATATTTCCCCAATAAATTTAAAAAACGAGAAAGAGGAAACGCTAGCTTGGAGTCATCAGGGTAATTATTATATTGCGCGAACAAGAATCGATTCCGCTACGGATAAGCAGATATTTGTAAGACGAATAATTCTCGAACGTGATGGTAAAATGGTGAAGGACGAAAGAAAAACTTTTGATCCTTCTAGCGGGGATTTAATCCGCCACGAAATAACTGACATCTCGAACGGGAAAATTATTCAAATGGTAAAAACACCGAAACCGGGTAATGAAAAAGAATTTATTGAGACGAAGCAAACCTATGTGTTTGCCTATCATTCTGAATATCGAAAGGATTTGGATAAATTTTTATGGGAGCTAGAAATTCAGGAAAATACTAGATTTCTTGATCCGTTAACCCTTGAATCGGCTTTATTCTTTCCTGACCAATTGCGTTTGGATCGCCTGGATGCCCAGAAGCTTCGAAGGGCTCTGGAGTTTTATACTGCGTTTCCGTTTTACGAGAAAGGAAGTGGAGCAAGTTATGTTCAAAAGCTCGTAGGCGATATTCTTCGTGTTAGGCCCTTCAAGAAATCGGTCCAATTTGTAGAGGACTTAGAAAAAAGTAACAAGGAGTCCTGACCAAAGGATATGTCCGGAAGGCGAAAGAGGCTATTGAGCTTCGTCTAACGCAGGCCGGGGTGCGGTTGGCCCATCTGTTCAATACCCTGCTCGAATGACAGCCCTTTATTAAAGGAGAAAACCGGTGGCTGAAGAAAACCCATTATTTTTTAAACAGCTGCTCTCTGGAGTTG
>CAJWLY010000043.1 GCA_913043155.1 uncultured Nitrospinaceae bacterium
CAGAGCGATAATCCTGTCGGCATGATTAAGGCTGCCAGGGCTATAGTCCAAGAAGGAGCCTCCGCAAAAGAAGCATTTAAGATCTATTCAAGCAATCAATAGTCAGTCGCGATGCTGTCATACCCTGTTCAGGTCAAGCCACCCCGTTATTCATCCTCACTCATGCGCTTCTATTGAGGAGAGGCGCAACCCTTGGTGGTAAATTGAGTTTTTGGCTTGAAAGCCAACGATTCTGGATTTCTGGTGACAGGCAAAATCGGTCGTATGGGATGTGCCGGGATATACATGAGAGCGAAGGAAGTGAACTCCATGAAAGTAGCTGTTTACTATAGCAATAATGATGTGAGAATTGAGGAACGGCCTGCCCCGCAAATAAGTGACGGGGAAATGCTGGTGAAAATGAAGGCTTCTGGAATCTGTGGTACTGATGTGATGGAGTGGTACAGAATAAAAAAGGCTCCCCGGATTCTTGGCCATGAGATGGCGGGCGAGATTGTGGAGGTAGGAAAGGGGGTTGAGGAGTTTAACCTTCTCGACAGGGTCTTCGTTTCCCACCATGTCCCCTGTTACAGTTGCCGTTACTGCCTTGCCGGAAAACATACTGCATGTGAGGCATTACACTCCGGTAATTATGACCCGGGAGGTTTCTCAGAGTATATAAGGATTCCCGATCAGAATGTCAGGCACGGTGCCTTACGCCTTCCCGATGGAGTAAGCTATGAAGATGCCACAATGATCGAGCCGCTGGGATGCGTTGTTGCCGGGCAAAAACTGATTAATCCAAAGGAAGGAGAGACTGTCCTGATAATAGGGTCCGGCATTTCAGGGCTCTTACATATTCAGCTCTCAAAGCTCAATGGGGCTAAGGTCATAGCTACCGACATCGACAGCTACCGGTTGCAGATGGCAGAAGAGTTTGGCGCTGACCATGTAATTAACGCAGCAGGTTATTCTGCTGATGAACTGAAGAGAGTTAACAACAACAGACTGGCAGATATCGTGATTCTATGCGCTGGAGCAGGGGGGGCCGCAGAGGCGGCCATCTCGTCTGTTAACAGGAAGGGGGCGATACTCTTCTTTTCAGTCCCGCAGAATGATATCGCCCTGCCCTCAGCAGAGTTCTGGAGAAATGAGATAACTCTAAGATTTTCTTATGGTGCAGCACCTGAAGACTTACATGAAGCACTATCCCTGATTCTGAATAAAAGCGTTGATGTCGGAAAAATGATCACACACAGGATACCGCTTCAAGATATCCAGCAGGGATTCAGATACGCTTCTGAGGCAAATGAATCTCTTAAAGTGGTTGTGGTTCCTGATAATTCCTTCTGAACTTGCATGGCAGGCATTCCCATCCAAGCCAAATTCCTACGATCTGTTTTGAAGACGTCCCTGCAGGCCCTACCACCCGCATGAAGTGGAGAGTCTGGTTTTTTTATATGATACGTTGTTAATGAACCTAAACTTTCCAACCTTGAGCAGTGCATAGTTTCAACACTGCGGGAAGCACGGTTACGGAAGCCACCAGACAGCTGCCTACCCCAAGCGAAAGAACCAGCCCCAAACTGAACACCCCCTGATGATCAGCCACCATCAGACTGCCAAACCCGATCATGGTGGTCAGCGAACTGAGAATCACACTCGGCCCCGTACTCCGGGTGAGGATGCTCATGGTCTTGTCGGTTTCTTCCCTGTACCGGTGTACAATATGCACACCATTGACCACACCAATACCGATGATCAGTGGAAGGATGACGAGGTTAGCCAGGTTGAAGGACACATCGACCAAATCCATAATACCCACCGTCCAAACCGACCCCACGACAACGGGTAACAGGACGATTAGCGCCGTTCGCAGGCTGTTGAACGAAATGAGCACGTAAAGAAAAATGGCGATCATGGCATAAATTCCACCGTGAATGTACCCATCTTTCATCAGGCGAGTCGACTCGAACATGTGCATCGCGTTCCCGGTGGCACTAGAAGCAACCTGTTTCACCTGGCGAATAAACTCGTTCCTCTGGTTGATATCCCACACATCCACGCCAGGGTACACGTTAATCAGGTACACCCCATTCGGGCTAACGAACCGTTCGCGCAGATTCTCCGGTATCTCTTCAACCCGCACCGGCGTGGTATCAGCATTCTTTTTCAGGTGGGCGATTTTTTCCCGATAATCGGCAAAGAGCTGTTTTGAAAAATTGTTGAGTCTTTTTTGGGCGGATTCCGGGGCGACAGATTTGACTTCACCAAGAAACTGTTTCGCCAGCTTCCGCGCCTCGGCCACCCCCTCCTTCGCCACACTTCCTTCCTTACCTTGAAGCTTGAACTGGATTTTTTTCATCACCTTGACCAGGCGGTCAAGAGCGACCGTCGCATCGCCTTCTTCAACCTGAAGATTGTTCAGAATCGGGCTCAGGGTTTTAATGTATTCGATTTTTTCGTCCTGTTTCTCCGGTAGAATTGATGCAATGCTTTCTACTTTTCCAACCGTAGGGAGCTGTTTAAGGGCGTGATGTTTTCTGAAGGCGTCATCCAATGAATCGCTGAGGATCGCTGTCGACCAAGCAGAACGCTCCGCATTCTCTATCACCTTCATCTCGTATTTAACCGCCTCGGTCCCGTGGGCCTGTAAATTAAGAAGATTGTAGTCGAATGCCACTGTTCGCAGGGAAAGCAGAGCAACGGCAAATAGAACCAGCGAAACAAAAATAATCGCGTAATAATGCTCGAAAAGTTTTTCGATCAACCGGCCATTTGCTTTGGACGGAATTGACGGATACTGAGGCTTGCAGATTTTTTCTGCTACGGTGATCAAGGCTGGCAACAAAAGAATCATCGATAGCATGCACAGCATGATACCTCCGGCGGAAATCTTTCCCAATTCCACAATGCCGATGAAATCAGTCAAAATCATCCCACCAAAAGCCATGGAGGTCGTCACTGCGCCCGCAAAATTTCCCCGCCCGGTGCCCTGCACGGTTTTCTGCAGTGCTTGGAGGACACCGGCTCCGCCCACCCGCTCTTCCCTATAACGCTCGAGAATGTGGATTCCGAAATCGATGCCCAGCCCGATCAGAATTGTCGCAAACACAACGGTGAGAATGTTGAGGTGCCCGACCACAAGCGTGGTCCACCCCATCGACCAGCAGAGAGCAACAACAAGCGCGAAAATGGCAAGCAGGGGTTTTACCACTTCGCGATAGGCGAGGATAAACAGCAGGGCCACGCCGATCAGTGCAATTTGCGAGGCTTTCCTGACATCCACCTTTGTGGTGTCCATTTCATCAGCAGCAATAACATCTTCGCCGGTGAGCCCCACTTCCACGCCAGGGAACTGGGTTCGCGTTTCCTCGATGAGACGGCGGAGGAAATCTACAGAGTCGGAGGTGGTCGGGGCTTCCTTGTTGTCTTCGTTGGGAACGATGAGGACAAACATGAGTTTTTCATCCTCTGAAACCAAGTATCCCTCCTCGGCAACCGATTCCTCACTATCCGTCAAAAAGGATTTCCAGGGAGATCGGTAGGTCCCCTCTCCCCTGAGGTGGGCGATCATCTGTTGTTCGAGAGCGATGAGAAGGCTCAAGTCAGCGGTTTCGTCCTTTTCATTTTCCTCCTCATTACCGGATCCCAGGAATCCGGTCAGCAACGAATCGACCATACCTGTACTGATTTCAGCATTGATACTTTTTACAAGCTGGTTGAGTCCGGGAGAGGCATTGACCCTGTCGAGAAAATTTTCGTGCGATTTAATTTTTTTACCGAGATCGAAGAGCTCGTCACGGTCTAAATAGAGGAGTCCCTTGCCTTTGAAATAATCGGTGTCGATTTTATGATACACCCGTGAAAAGTCTTCCGGGTGCTGATTGAGCTTTTTCACGAAAGCTTCGGTGAACCCTTTCATGCGTTGGGGGTTTTCATCCTCAACCACCAAGATCATTCCATCGAAATCTTCGAACTCCTGGCGGTAGTTTTCGTACAATTCGACATAGGGGAGTTTTTTGGCAACCAGATCGCCGCGGTTATTTTTAAAGGTGAGATTTTCTACGGTGACCCAAACCGACAGGCTAGCAACCAGCACGGAGATAAAGACCACCATAAGAGAATGGGTGTGGGCAAATCGTTCAATGTGGAAGAAAAAGCGGTCCAGAAGGCGGTCTGACGGCATGGGGAGTTGTGAGTTGGCTCCAGATCCCTGAGTGGACATATTCGAGTCCTGAAGGATGGAAAAATCTAAAACTGGACCAGACGCCCGCATCCCAGAGGAAGCCTGTCCCAGTTTTTATCCGTAATAACCCCCATAGTACCCATTCCAGCGGGAACCTGTCAGGTAAAACGCATCCACGTGCGGGGGGATTAAGGATAAAAAAACGCAGAATAAAATTTTGAGTTGAAGACCGTCGTCAATCTACCGGGAACGGAACCCGATAAACCCCTTATTCCGCTGGCTCAGAAGCGAAGGCCAAAGCTAATAACATGGGCGTTAAGACCAATGTTTGGATCCTGGATAGCGCTGTTGGAAAGATGGAATAGTCGATAATTTAAAGAATAGGACCCTTTCTTCCGAAAGAATTCCACACCTGCACCGGCATGAAGTAGAAACTGAAATTCCGAACCTAATTCGCGTTCGGCCTGGTCCTTCCAATTGCTCATCGAGAACCCGCCGCCAGCCAGAATGTTTGGAGCCCAGCTTCTTCGCGGACTAAGGAACTTGTACTGCACCATCAATGGGGACCACCCTAGCAAGTAATCACCATCATCATCTTTACTGTTAACAATCCAAGCCAGACCAGCCTCATGATGCCAGTAAAGAGCTCCACGCAGAGGAGAATCCTCGGCGACGAGTCCGGTTAGGTTATACTGGTAATTCGGGAAGAAAGAAAGGAAGGTGAGATCGGTTCGGTCCCTTCCCGGCGGAAGATCAAACGTGTAGCCGAGCCCGGCTTGAACACCAAAAGAGGAACTTTCCTTGGCAAAACGTTCGGAGAAACTCTGCGCCCCGGCCGCAGAAGCGTCCGCAAGAAGAAAAATCAATACCACAATCCATAATCCGCCCCAGCGCCTCATACCCCCTCCGGAGAACCACCGTTTATCTGTTGTTTTCAAAAAGCTTTCTCTTGTGTACAAAAACTTTTTGAGGAGATATTATCATAAATCGGCAGAATCCAAGAAAAGTTTAATTCAATTTGTTTTTACAAGGATTACGTGTTATATTTGTCACTTAATCAAGAAGCCACTCACTGGGATGTTATAAGGATTTTTCGTTATGATGGGCATAGGTTTTCCTGAATTGATGATCATTTTGGTAATCATCATGATTATTTTTGGTGCTGGAAAACTGCCGGAAATCGGAAGCGCATTCGGTAACAGCATCAAAAACTTCAAAAAGTCCATGAAAGAAGCGGAGGAGATTCAGGAGGAAGCAAGCCTTGAATCTTCCACAACAACTGAGGAGGCGACTCCTGAGGAGCCCTCTGCAGACGAACCTGCGCCGGTCTCTGAAACCAAGGAAACTCCCCAAGAGAACTAAACTAATTCCCACCGACTAAACCACACGCACAAGCACAGCCCGCAACGAACCCCGACGGGCATCTGAAGCGGTAATCCTTGAATCACTTTCCACCGTGCAAGCATCTTAACCTGTGGAATACGGAACGGAAAGGTTATCCCTGAAACACTAGCATGCATTTCATTAAAAGTTATCTTTGAGATGGCTGTAAAGGATTGACAGGGCATGAGCTTTTCCAACCCCAAACAAGATAAGACGGAGGAAGAGAAACTGGTCAGGGATTTGCAGGCTGGAAAATCTGAGGTTTTCGACAAGCTTGCGGCCCTTTACCAGAAAAAAATATATGCTCTAAGTTTCAACCTGACGCGCAATGCGATGGATTCGGAGGATGTTATGCAGGAGGTGTTGCTGACTCTTTTTAAAAAGATCCACACCTTTCAGGGGAGGTCGGCGTTTTCGAGCTGGGTGTATCGCATCACTGTCAACACCGCGTACATGAAACTGCGGAGCAAAAAAAAAGAAAAAAGTATTTCGCTTGAGGAGTTGTACCCTTCGTTCAGTGGAGCGGGTTTCCAGCAGGAAAAAATTCAGGACTGGTCTGAGCATACCGAGTCGCTTCTCTTCGCCAACGAGACGCGGGAGATAATTCAAAAAGCTGTGGACCTTCTTCCCGACAAAGAGAAGGTTGTCTTTCTCCTCCGCGACGTTGAAGGACTATCGACTGAAGAAGTAAGTGAAGTTCTGGAGCTAACCATCCCTGCGGTAAAATCTAGACTGCATCGGGCACGGCTATTTTTAAGGAAGAAACTTTCACATTATTTTGAAGAATATAAAGTTCGCAAGGAGCTGAAATGATCTGTTGCAAGGAATGCTTAGAGCTGTTGTGTGATTACCTGGATGGGGAGCTCGACCCCAAAATCAGCGCTTCACTCGAAGAACATTTTCAAGATTGCCCCCCGTGCATAGCCTTTGTCAACACCTACAAATCGACCACCCATATCTCCCGAACCACGATGAAAAACGTTGAGATTCCAGAGGTCGTTCAGGCCCGGCTTAAGAAATTCATTGATGAGCACAAGAGCAAGCAATAAGGCCTGCTTCAAACCCACCAATCCCTACTCTAAAGCCTCTTCACACCCCGACTAAACGGCCGTTGACAAATCAAGGGAGCTTACTATACCCTGTATACACGTCCATTTAAGCATGGAAATTAACCGGATGTCCTGTACCTGTCTCTCCGACGAGATTTTCATTTTTTCAATGCGATAATTTTTTTTCGAGGTCCCCGTCATGGTTGAAATGAAAGTTGAAGGGCTTACTTTGGATCCCCTAACCAACATGCCCATCATCATTCTCAAAGACCTGTCCGGCGTCAAGGCGCTGCCAATCTGGGTAGGGTATTTTGAAGCCAACGCCATTGCGCTGGAAATAGAAAAGATCAATACCCCGCGCCCCATGACCCACGACCTGCTTAGGAACATGATCTCTTCCCTCGAAGCCACGGTGAAACATATTCTGGTGAACGAACTTAAGGACAACACTTTTTACGCCGTCATTTCGATCGCTAAAAATGGAAACACTATGACCATCGATTCCCGGCCCAGCGATGCTATCGCGCTGGCGCTACGGACCAAAGCTCCAATTTTCGTCGAGGAAAATGTCATTGAAGCTGCCAAAAGCCTGGACCTACCTGATCCGGACAAGATACAAACAGATGAAAAAAAACAATGGAAGGACTGGCTTTCAAATATCAAACCCCAGGACTTTGGTAAACTTTGAGTTCTCCACGATTGCAACCCGGCTTTCTCCCCTCCTCGAAATTTTCGCTGAATATCGGAACCGGTCGAAGCAGGCCGCGGTTATTTTTCTTGGGTAAATGTCCGTTTACGCTGCTCGGGCCTCACCTCGGGCCGGCACAGCCGGCACTACATTTCAGGTAAAACTGTGAAAAAGATTGGCGTGTTTCACAAACTCAAGGCACCTATCGACAACACGGTCATGGGTAAACTCGTCCACTGGCTCCGAGAACGAGACTATCAGGTATGCATGGACCGGGACACAGCCGCCCTCATCGATGAGAGCTCACCCTATGAAAGAGACGACATTCCACAGCAGGCGGATCTCTTAATTGTTCTGGGAGGTGATGGCACCCTTTTGAGTGTCGCCCGTATCGCCCATCCGCATAACGTTCCCATCTTGGCGGTCAACTTGGGAAGCCTCGGGTTTCTGGCCGAGGTTCCCCTGCTAGAACTTTACCCAGCCTTGGAAAATATTCTGAACGGAAAATTTGACGTTGAGCACCGGATGTTGCTCAACGCACGCCTGTGGAGAAATGGCGAAAAAGTAGAGGATTGTAACGTGCTCAACGATGTGGTCATTAACAAAGGCGTCGTTGCTCGTATCGTCAACCTTCAGGTGCTGGTTGATAACCAGTACATGACATCTTACCGTGCAGACGGACTCATCATCGCAACACCGACCGGCTCCACCGCCTATTCTCTGTCTGCTGGCGGACCTATCATCCATCCTAGCCTGCATATGTTGGCGTTGAGTCCGATTTGTCCGTTCACACTGACTAACCGGCCGATCCTGATACCGGATAACTCGATCATCCAAGTGAAACTTACAACGGAAAATGAAGACGTCCACATCACGCTGGACGGACAAGAGGGCTGGGAAATGAGAGCAGCGGATACCCTAGAAATCCAAAAGACCAAAACTACCCTAAAACTCATCACGGCCCCGGGAAAAAATTATTACCAGATCCTTCGACAAAAACTCAACTGGGGCACGCCCCGCGAAGAGGAAGACCTAAGAGGATAGCCCAACTCTCACTTTACTTTCGGAATATCAGTTCCCATGAATCAAAGCATCGTCGCCTGCAAACGAGCCGTTGACATCGGAACTCCCGTAGTTCTCTGGCATGCGGAAAACGGGCTAGCCTGTCCCAACCGCCGGGGGCGCGCGGCCTGCACACAGCATGACTCCCTGCTAAATGACAAACCGCCCGGTCCAAACCTGAAGTACAATATCGCCGACCCGGGTGAGGCCTATGAAGAATTAAAGGATTCCGTCCATCAACTCATCATCCACTACGATGTTTGTTATTGCTCGCACCAGTGCCACGAGATCATGACGGAAAGCACTTTTAAGGGAAGCCATTTCTATCTAGATGTAGATGGCACACTCTACCAGACTTGCGACTTGTACTGGAAAACCAACTCTGCCCCGGCAGACGACTTGAAGGGAAATGAACGGGCAGTGCATGTGGAAATATCCAACCTATCGTGGGAAGCATTGAAGTCGGAGTCGAGTTGGCACAACGTCTATAGTGACCAGTATCGGCTACAAAACGAACGCTGGGAGTTTCTCCTTCCCAACCGCTGGAAAAAAACCTTGCGGACTCCAGGATTCCGCGCCCTCGCCGCACGCGGGTACGGCAAACGAGGTTACTTCAGTAGACGAATCAATGGGAAAATTGTAAGGATGTGGGACTTCACGGAAGAACAATATCAGACCTTAACCCGCCTGTGCATCGGCCTCAACCGATTACTTCCCAAGGTCCAACTTAAAGTCCCCTACGACAAAGAAAAAAAACAGACACCACTCAGTCGAATTGACAATTACTCCACGTTCGCAGGAGTGTTGGGCCACGCTCACGTTCAGGCAGGCAACTCCGAGGGAGTCTCACGTAAGTTCGATCCGGGCTCGGCCTTCAACTGGGCTCGCCTACGCCTAGCATTCGAAAAGGAAACCGCCACCTTAATTAACGATATCAATTCACCACAAGAGGTCGTTCATGAAAAAAAAATCGATCTTCCGGGAGGAACTTCCCGGTGAGAAAAAAAGCATCGTCAACCTGCTAATGACAGGGCATATCGTAACCATTTCCTGCCTAGGGTATATGGCATTTTTTTTGTATATCCAGCTGAGCCAAGTGGACCGAATCGTAGGCACCTTCAACACAGAAGTCATGACGATGGAGCAAACCAACCTGCTCAAGGAACGTGTCTCGCGGAGCGTCTCCCAATGGCAAAATGAAATGGTCTGGTTGGCTATCATCGGATCCATTGTTTCAATCATCGGTGGAATTTATACCATCAACATGGTGGTGCGCCCCTTGAAGAAGCTGGTTGATTACGCAAATAAGGAAGGGCTGACCACGCCACTGCCGGAATTCAAAACAAACAACGAGATCAAACAACTGGCAACGGCTCTTCAGGCCCTCACCTCTCGCCTCCACAAGGAAGCCTCTCCAAAGTCTGAGCTGTGACGTCGCAGGAAGGGTCGTATGCGAGAGTCTTTGACGTGGCCCCTGGATCTGGAATTATAAAAAGATCCCACCAAGTCCTCACGCTTAT
>CAJWLY010000044.1 GCA_913043155.1 uncultured Nitrospinaceae bacterium
GAACTCTAAATGCTTTCCCCATGGTTCCCTCCACCGTAAAAAAAATGTTCGATTGGAACTTCTCCCTTTAACTTGCGATAGAAAGGGTAATATAAATCCCCAATAGGGTCAATGAAGAAGACCGAATCCACGATTAGAACAAAGACGGGACCCCTAAAAAAAGTATTTTGGAGCCAGGTTCATCTTGCGTCCCGCATAATTCGAGGCGCTTCTCAAGGAACCATGCTCGTGTAGAAAGTTCACTTTCTAAAATCATTCACTTGCTGGGCGAGCCGAAGCATACCGGCTCGTGTATTAAATACCTACCGCCCCCTTCTTCGAGATTCCTGCTCCAAAATTCTGTTAGAATCATTCAAACGTCGGAACAGTGTAAATCGATAATTTAAAATGTATGTTATTTTTTCAATAACTTAAATAATGTTTTTAAATAAACTGGATAAAGTTGTTTTACGACCAAAAGTCTCTTTATGCCCCCCTCTCTCAAACTTTCAGACTTTGATTTTGATCTTCCGGAAAAACTGATTGCCCAGAAACCTGCCAAGTTACGGGACCGATCCCGGCTCATGATCCTCGACCGGAAAACCGGGGCCATCGGCCACGCAGTGTTCTCCGATCTGCCCCACCACCTTCCTGCGCCTTCACTTATGGTCTTCAATGATACGAAAGTGATCCCGGCGAAACTCCTGGGTCACCTTGTTAACAGTGGGCGGGCGGTCGAAATTCTTCTACTTCGAGAGAATAATGATGATCACTGGGAAGCCCTCGTAAAAGGTTTGGGTAAATTAAAGGAGGGAACGGAAATAAAGTTTGGCGGAGAGCCATTAAAAGCCACATTGACCGCAAGGCAGGACGACCGAGCCATCTTAAAACTAACCTGTCCCGGAAATTTGAAACAGGTTCTAAACCGCGTAGCGACAACCCCCCTCCCCCCTTACATTCACCGAAGCACTGCCGCAGAAGAAAATCTGACGGAGTTGGATCGAAAACGGTACCAAACGGTTTTCGCGAAGCATGCCGGCGCAATCGCAGCACCCACGGCGGGGCTGCACTTTACTCCCAAACTGCTGGAATCTCTTGACAGAGAAGGGATCAACTGTGCTTTCCTGACCCTGCACGTCGGCGTCGGAACATTTCAACCGATCCGCTCCGAAGATATCCGCGAGCATAACATGGAAGCAGAACCATTCCACGTCCCTGCGGAAACCTTGAAAGAGCTGGTTCGAGCAAGAAAAAGAGGACAGGATATTATAGCGGTGGGCTCAACATCCACACGGGTCCTAGAATCGATGAACCTGGATGCGGTGATGGAAGGGGATATTTCTGGGTGGACGGATCGGTTTATCTATCCGGGGCAGGAACTCAAAGCCGTGGATCGGCTACTGACCAATTTCCATCTCCCGAAATCCACGCTTTATCTTCTGGTCTGTGCTTTTGCCGGCAAGGACCTAATTGAGAGAGCCTATCGGGAAGCCATAGGGCACAACTACCGATTTTTCAGTTATGGCGATGCCATGCTGATCTTGTAACCCCCGCCCCCTTTTGGGGAGAAACGACTTTAGCGGTTTGTTGTGATTAAGAAAGCAGGGCACTACTAGCTGTCTTCATCGTTCACAGCTGACTTGAAATGCTTGCCCGACTTGAACCGAACAACCTTCCGGGCTGAAATTTCAGCCTCTTCCCCGGTTTTCGGATTCCGACCCATGCGTTTTGATTTTGCTCTAACCTGAAACGTACCGAATCTACGCAAAATAACTGCCTCCCCCTGACCTAGAGCGTCCTTAATCAGGCCGATCACGGTTTCCACAGCTTCCTCAGCTTTCGATCGGGACAAGTCCGCACGATCACACACCTGATTGATAATATCTTGCTTCGTCATAGCCCCTCCTCATTATTTTCTGGATGTTAAACTTAACACCAATACCCCTCTCGATAACATTCCTTTCGATATGATTCGCGAAACCTCAATCTTGCTTGAATGAAGTCCGGCCTTCTTCAAGGACGCTTCCCATCTAACGGACAAAAGCCCGAAAAACTTAACGGTTCAGATGGACACAGTTTACTATTTAGAATAGAAAAATCAATACTTTATTTAAATACTCCCGCCACTCTGTGGTTTGACAAATTCATCATTTGTTGTTGGCCTTAATAATTTTTCCATCTAGCAATAGCCTGCGAAAACGCCATAACTCCTTACAAAAAAACAGATTACATTGAGCTGCGACACGTTTTTTGAATCGGAACTATTCTAGATTTAACTGTTTAAAAAATAAGGAGAAGCCGGGACGGGGCAGGCTCTGCTCAACCTAGGGGGGTCGGTGGGTTTTTCTGCGGAATCAGTTGGTATACGGTTTCACCGGGACGAACGAGGTTTAGCCTTTCCCGGGCCAGAATTTCAACTGCGAAGGAATCCGATTTCAATGCCTCAATTTCGCTACGAAGCAATCGGTTTTCCTTTCTTAACATGTCATTTCGCGCTTTGAACTCGACCAGTTCATGATCAAAATTATTAACTGTCAGAATCCC
Organism: uncultured Nitrospinaceae bacterium; assembly: GCA_913043155.1. Taxonomy (GTDB): domain Bacteria; phylum Nitrospinota; class Nitrospinia; order Nitrospinales; family VA-1; genus CAJWLY01. Next base: position 2,524 of record CAJWLY010000044.1, read on the forward strand.
ATCCTCATGAAACACTGCTACGAGAATGACCAACAGGCAAAAAGTAATACTAAGAAGGATAATCTTTTGATAAAGGTTCAGTTTTTTCATCAGAAGAATTCCAAGGTTTCAGCGGGATTAATGGGAAACAATCTCCTGCCCACTCCCCCCCGTAACACCAAATACTCTTGAAATATTATGCGCTAACACAGGTCACTGACGGCCTCCCTGTCATTAATACCCAACCCCACCCGATAACTAGTCGAAACAAAAATTGTCAGCCGAGAAAAACCGCTTCCCCCCTGAAAACCCCGGTTTCTCCCAGCATCTCTTCGATGCGGAGTAATTGGTTGTATTTCGCAACCCTATCAGTGCGACAAAGCGACCCAGTCTTAATTTGTCCGGCGTTGACAGCAACCGCGATATCGGCGATTGTGGTATCTTCCGTTTCTCCCGAACGATGAGAAATTACCGAGGTGTAACCAGCCCGCGTTGCCATCTCCACCGCGTTCAGAGTTTCGGTGAGGGTGCCGATCTGATTCACCTTAATCAATATCGAATTGCCGACTCCATCCATGATCCCTTTTTTCAGTATTTCGGTGTTGGTCACAAATACATCGTCTCCCACAATTTGAACCCGATCTCCTAGTTCCTGTGTAAGCTTCTTCCACCCATTCCAGTCGTTCTCGGCCAAGCCGTCCTCTATGCTGACGATGGGATATTTTTTCACTAGTCGCGCGAGGTAAGCAATCATTTCACCGGAGGAGAGCCGTGCATTCTTCTCTGCTGCGAGGAGGTATTTTTTGTTTTTGTATAATTCACTTGCGGCGACATCAAGAGCCAGCAGAATATCCTTGCCCGCTTTGTATCCCGCCGCTTTAATCCCCGCGAGAATCACTTCGATCGCTTCTTCGTTGGACTTAAGGTCGGGGGCGAATCCGCCCTCATCGCCGACCGCCGTGCTATATTTCCGTTTTTTAAGCACTGATTTCAAATGGTGAAACACCTCAGTCCCCATACGCAGAGACTCAGAAAAACTTTTCGCACCGACAGGCAGGATCATGAATTCCTGAATATCTACATTGTTATCGGCGTGGGCACCACCGTTTAGGACATTCATCATAGGGACAGGCAGTTCTTTAGCATTAGTTCCCCCGATGTACTGATACAGTGGCAGTTCAGCGTCATTGGCCGCCGCTTTTGCCACGGCCAGGGAAACCCCGAGGATGGCATTGGCGCCAAGTTTGGCCTTATTTTTAGTTCCATCCATTTCAATCATAAGTTGATCGATGAGAACTTGCTCGGTCACTTCCAGACCCATGATTGTCGGAGCAATTTTCGTATACACATTGCGGATGGCTTTTTCGACTCCCTTGCCAAGATATCTTTTGGCGTTGCCGTCGCGCATTTCGATCGCTTCACGCGCACCGGTCGAAGCGCCGGAAGGTACCGATGCACGCCCCATCACTCCGGTATCGAGAATGACCTCAACTTCAATAGTAGGATTCCCCCTGGAATCAAGAATTTGTCTCGCGTGAATTCCAACAATCTCGCTCATGGCATCCGTTCCTTTTTAACCATGCTAAAAGTGCGCAGCGGCTTATCCGAGCGCTTTCTTTAATGCGTTGAAGCTTGCCTCGATGGTCTTATCAATATCCTCGTCTGTATGCGCAGCGGACATGAACCCGGCCTCAAACTGGGACGGTGCGATGTACACACCTTGTTCCAGAAGCGCATTGAAGTACACCTGAAAAAAATTGGTATCTGAACTTTTGACCGACTCGAAATCAATGATTTTCCGATCAGAAAAAAACATCGAGAACATAGAACCAACCCGGGTAAACTGTGCTTTAATCCCAAGATTATCTACGTTCTCTCTATATCCGGTACAAAGTTTATCTGCTTTTCGTTCCAAGTCGTCGTACACCGATGGACCTGATAGCAGGTTAAACATTTCGATTCCGGCTGCCATGGCCAGCGGATTTCCCGATAGTGTTCCAGCCTGATACACTGATCCAGTCGGAGCAATTTGACTCATCAATCCCTTCGATCCGCCATAGGCCCCGACAGGAAGTCCACCACCAATTATTTTCCCAAGGCAAGTGAGGTCCGGATTAATCCCGTAAATTGACTGGGCACCTCCAAGAGCCACGCGGAATCCGGTAATAACTTCATCAAAAATAAGGACCGTTCCCGACCGACGCGTGACCTCACGCAAAGTTTCAAGAAATCCGGGTTGAGGCGGCACGACACCCATGTTGCCGCCAACAGGTTCAACTATAAGGCACGCGATATTTTTCCCATCAACGGTGAAAAGTTCTTTTACCTTTTCCGAATCGTTGAAAGGAAGCGTCAAGGTTTTCTTGGCCAAGTCATCAACGATACCCGGGCACTCAGGTATTCCAAGAGACGCCAACCCCGACCCGGCCTTGACCAACAGGCTGTCACCGTGGCCATGATAACAACCCTCAAATTTGACGATTTTGTCGCGCCCAGTAGCACCCCGGGCTAGGCGAATAGCGGACATCACCGCTTCGGTCCCAGAGTTGACCATGCGCACCACTTCCATGGAGGGCACGGCACCTATCACTTTTTCGGCCAGCTCTATTTCCAACTCAGTAGGCGCTCCGTAACTGGTTCCAAGCTCGGCCTGACGTTTAACCGCATCAACAATTTGCGGGTGGGCGTGACCAAAGATGAGTGGCCCCCATGAGAGAACATAATCGACAAACTCGTTGCCATCTACGTCCCACACCCGGGCGCCGCTGGCTTTCTTAATGAATAGAGGATTGCCTCCCACTGATTTAAAGGCACGTACCGGGCTGTTGACGCCGCCGGGCATGAGCCCACAAGCCTGTTTGAATAATGCTTCCGAACGGTTTCTATTCATTCAAGACTACTTTCCGAATAGGATGGAGAGGTCTTCTTTCAGTTTATCAGGGATTTTTTTTGGGTCAGTCACTACGGCGTTTTGCGCGGCAGAACCACAGACGCAGGCTCGCTCACGGGTCAGGTCGGGCGCCAGTTCCTTGAGCACCTCCTGTGCCAGTTCAACATTGTTGTGCATGATTTCAAGAACAGCTTCGAGGGTGACGGCCTCTTCTTCTTCTTTCCAGCAATCGTAATCGGTCACCAGCGCCAGGGTGGCGTAACAGATACCCGCCTCACGAGCCAGTTTGGCTTCCGTAACATTGGTCATACCAATCACATCGACCCCCCATTGCCGGTACACGTTGGACTCGGCACGGGTAGAGAACTGGGGACCTTCGATACAAATGTAGGTACCGCCTTCGTGTACCACGGCCCCAGCCCTGCGGGCTGCGTCTCCCAAGGTTTTGGCGGCGTCAAGACAAATGGGATCGGCCAGCGCCACGTGCCCCACCATACCCGTTGTAAAGAACGTGCCAACGCGACGGTGAGTCCGATCAATAAACTGATGAGGCACGGAGAAATGGCCTGGCTCAAGGGCATCTTTCATGCTCCCGACAGCGCTTACAGAAATGATGCGCTCCACGCCCATCTTTTTCATGGCAAAAATATTGGCGCGGAAGTTGATCTCGGAGGGAGGGATAAAATGCCCGACCCCGTGCCTAGGAAGAAAAACTATCCGCGTGCCGGATAATTCGCCGACGACCAAGTCGTCCGAGGGCGCACCGAACGGTGTTTCTACAGATACCTTTTCAAGGATGTTCAACTCCTTCATCGAGTACAGACCGCTACCACCTATCACACCCAGCAAGCTACTCGCCATAACAGGAACCCCCTCAGTAAAAAAAAAGCCTTTATACTATTGTTTTATATAAACTTATTGAGCCTAAATTGTCAAGACTTTGTGGCGAAAAATCAAGCTGACCCGGAAGGTCGGTGGAAGGATAGGTCAGGAAGAAACCCGTTTGATGAGCAATTCGGCAATCTGGACGGCGTTGAGAGCTGCACCCTTCAGGAGATTATCGGATACCACCCAGAAATTAATAGCGTTTTCCCGAGCAAGGTCTTTCCGGATGCGGCCAACCACCACTTCACCCTTTCCAGCAGCCTCGACCGCCAATGGATACTCGTTCTTCCCGGGGGCATCAACCACCCGCACGCCGGGAAATTCAGACAGAAGCTTTTTGATCTCCTCCGCCGTCATTGGTTGCTCTGTCTCGACGTACACCGCTTCGGAATGAGAGTAAAACACCGGTACCCGAACCGTGGTTGGCGAAATCTCAATACTCTCATCTCCAAGAATCTTGCGGGTTTCGTTAACCATCTTCATCTCCTCCTTGCTGTATCCATTGTCCAAAAAAACATCGATGTGAGGGAGACAGTTAAAGGCAATCTGGTGAGGGTACACTTTTTTCTCTATCGGCTTTCCATCAAGAACAGCTCGGCTCTGCTGCTCGAGCTCTTTGATGGCTTTCTGCCCGGATCCGGAAACGGACTGGTAGGTAGAAACTACCACACGCCGAATACGGTACCGGTCATGAATAGGCTTGAGGGCAACGACCATCTGGACCGTCGAACAGTTGGGGTTAGCTATAATCTCCGGCTTGTCCCCAAGTGCATCAGGGTTGACCTCCGGCACAATGAGAGGAACGCCCTTTTCCATCCGCCAAGCACTGCTGTTGTCGATGACAACGCAACCCGATTCCACAGCGATGGGGGCATACTGCCTGCTCACAGCACCCCCCGCCGAGAACAGAGCTATATCGATCCCCTTGAAGGAATTTTCGTTCAATTGCCTGACCTCGATGGACCGACCCTGGTATCGGAGAGTCTGCCCTGCCGACCGAGCGGAGGCCAGCGCGGTCAGACCGGCCACGGGAAAATTGCGCTCCTCTAAAGTAGATAGCATACGCCTTCCAACCGCCCCGGTAGCGCCGACTACCGCTACCTCGTAATTTTCTTTTTTATTTAACATGTTCCATAACTGCTTCAAAAGGTTTCATAAACCCTCAAGTTCCTTCACAACCCGGTCGCCCATCTCCTGCGTACTGACCTCGGTCATGCCATCGGACATGATGTCACAGGTACGGATGCCCTGGTTCAACACCGATTCCACGGCCGACTCGACTTTTGCATTCACTGCTTCCCGGTCAAAAGAATACTTAAACATCATACCCACCGAGAGGATGGTAGCCAGCGGATTGGCCAGCCCCTTTCCTGCAATATCGGGTGCGCTTCCGTGGATCGGTTCATACATCGCGGTTTCTCCGCCAATACTGGCAGAGGGCAGCATGCCTATGGATCCCGTGAGCATGGAAGCCTGGTCGCTCAGTATATCCCCAAACATGTTGGTGGTCACGATCACGTCGAATTGTTTGGGCGCACGGACGAGTTGCATTGCACAGTTATCCACGTACATATGATCGAGGGTGATGTCGCTGTATTCCTTATGAAGCTCGGTCACCACTTCGCGCCACAGCCCGGTCGCTTCTAGCACGTTGGCCTTGTCGACGGACATCACCTTTTTATTACGCTTACGAGCCACGTCAAAGGCAACGCGGGCAATACGCAGTATTTCCGACTCTGTGTAGACCAGCGTGTTGATGCCCCTTCGGGTTCTGTCTGCCTGGATTTCGATCCCCCTAGGCTCACCAAAATAAATACCGCCTGTAAGCTCGCGCACAACCAGAATGTCGAGATTTTCGACCACCTCGCGCTTCAAGGTGGAGGCGTCAACCAAGGCGGGAAAAACTCGCGCCGGACGAAGGTTAGCGTAAAGCTTGAGGCTGGATCGCAAACCGAGCAAAGCCCGTTCGGGACGTAGTGAAAAATCGAGTTGCTCCCATCTAGGGCCACCTACCGCTCCAAGTAGAACAGCATCTGCCTCCCGGGCCACCTTGAGAGAAGCCTTGGGCAGAGGGTGCCCTTCTGTTTCATATCCGGCACCACCTACCGGCACCTCGTTCAAAGTTAGCTTGAGCCCCAGATTCTTCTCCAGAACCCGCAGAACCTTGACCGCCTCCTGTACCACTTCAGGTCCGATTCCATCGCCGGGAAGCAAGGCAAGAGTAAATTTATTTTCCATATTTCGTTTTTTTCATAATATTAAAAGGCTCTACCGCAAGCGGTTATAGTGGGGAATAAATTTTTCATTTGACCCACGTCATACGTCATTGAAAATAAATTCCCTTGTGCGAATGAAAGGCCAAGATTAACCAAAGGGAGTGCTAGGCGCAAGGAGAAAGGGGGGAATCCGGTTGAAATTATTTCTTTTTTTCGTATCCTAACCACGCTAGCTAACGCCGGGGAATGGCTTTGGAATTCCAACCATCCGCCGGAATCTCCAAACCTAAAAATCTTTCTGCGAATTCGTGATCAACGGCAAACACCTCACTGTGGTCATGCCGGCTTATAACGCCGAATTGACCTTAAGAAAAACCTACGACGAAATTCCTCACGACATCGTCGATGACATCATCCTCACCGATGATGCCAGCCAAGACCGCACGGCCGAGGTGTCACGGAAGCTCAATATCAGGACCACCATACACTCAGAAAACAAGGGTTATGGAGGCAATCAAAAAACCTGTTATCAGGAAGCGCTAAATATTGGGTCTGATATCGTCATCATGCTCCACCCCGATTACCAGTACACACCAAAGTTGATCACGGCGATGGCTTCGGCAATCGCTTATGGGGTATTCGACGTGATGATCGGTTCGCGTATCCTCGGCAACAAAGCACTGAAAGGGGGAATGCCGCTCTATAAATACGTATCCAACAGATTCCTGACGACTGCTGAAAATCTCCTCATCCAACAGAAGTTATCGGAATACCATAGCGGATACCGGGCATTCAGTGCGGAAGTCCTCGAATCTATCCCTCTTTTGGAAAATTCTGACGATTTCGTGTTCGACAACGAAATGCTTTTACAGATAATGTATTTCGGATTCGGCGTGGGGGAAGTATCATGCCCGGCCAAGTACTTTGAGGAAGCCTCGTCGATCGGACTCAGCCGGAGCGTAATTTACGGACTCGGTGTTCTGTCTACCGCCGTGAAATATTTTCTTTCCAAGCGAGGGAGCAAGCGATACGCAATCTTCAATCCGGACGGGAAAAAACTCACTCCGCGAGGTAATTTGTAGCGGGTTCCCGGCTTTCTTTCTAGTTTTTTTTCTTGGGAGTTTTCGTTTCGGCGCACCACAACCCACAGACATAGCCGAATCAAAAATAATAGGTTTCATATTTTTCAAACCTATTGTGCCCAGGATTGGAACACCACAAAAAACGTGGGAGAAATGCTAAATTAAATAAAATAATACCATTTAAAATTAAATATTTATAATAAATTTTCTA
>CAJWLY010000045.1 GCA_913043155.1 uncultured Nitrospinaceae bacterium
TGACTGCGCAATCCCTTTACAGGGCGATCAATAAGAGCCAGCCTTCACTTGTTCGTGTGGAAGCAGATGAAGTGACGTATCCCATGCATATTATTTTGCGTTATGAGATAGAGAAGGGACTGTTTGACGGCACAGTCCGGGTTGCCGATTTGCCCGCGGTGTGGAATGATAAAATGGAAGAGTGTCTGGGTATCCGCCCGCCGACCGATACGCTGGGTGTGTTGCAGGACGTGCATTGGAGTGGGGGGGCGTTTGGTTATTTCCCCTCCTACACGCTTGGAGCCATGTATGGCTGCCAGTTTTATAAAACGATGGAAAAGGAACTCCCTGACATTGATGATTACATCGGATCCGGAAACTTTGCTCCCATTAAGACGTGGCTCAACGAAAAAATTCACGGGCAGGGCAGGCTGTATACACCCGACCAACTGGCACGCCGCGTGACCGGTGAAGGGTTGAATCCGGATATTTTCATAGAACACCTTAAAACCAAATACAGTGCCATCTATGGGCTAAGCTGAAGGAGTCTGGTGCAATGAGCGATACTCTGACCGGAAACTTGCGGCCGGATAGGGAGGATTCAAAAGGAGACAGAGATGTCGCTTACTGCGACTTCTGCAATACTCAACTCCCTCCCAGCGGGTTGTTCTGTCCAGATTGTGGTCCGCCGCTTCCCCCCGGTAAGGAGCCCGAGGAAATAGGAACAACCTCTGATCAGGCTTTTTTGCGCATCTCTGCTATTGTGATTCTGTTCTTGGCCATTGCTTTTGTGAAGCTGGAGATATCTTTTGATGACCTGTTGTCTGGGGAACCGGGAGAGAGAGCGGGCGAAATGTCGGCCGATGGAAATCGACCTCAGAGTCACGATTTTCAAATCACTCATACGGTCATAGTGCCCTTGGCCAATGTGCGAGCAGAGCCTTCGACTAAAAGTAAGATCGTTACTGTAGTTGAGAAGGGAGTGAGTCTGGATGTTCTAGAAGACAATGGGCGTTGGTCGAAAATCCAGGTGTTCGGCAAGACCGGCTGGATATCGAGCCAGCTGCTACAATCAGAGATTAAATAAACCGAAATAAACGGCTAGCGTTTTACCAGAGAGGCGCGGGTATCCACTAGTATTTTTTTGAATTCATCGTACGTGTGTGTGACGGAAAACTGAGGAAACTCCTCGATCACATTATCCGGCGGACGAAAAAGAATTCCCGCATCCGCCACCTTGAGCATCCCCATATCGTTATAGGAATCTCCCGCCGCGATCACTTGAAAGTTTAACCCTTTAAGTGCCGTTACTGCTTTGGTTTTACCGTCAGGCTGACGGAGATGGTAATTGGTGATGCGTCCGTCGCTGTTTACGACCAGTTCATTACAGAATAGGGTGGGATGCTCAAGCTTCTCCATGAGAGGGCCCGCAAACTGGTAAAAGGTGTCGGATAGGATGACGACCTGAAATTCGGACTTGAGCCAAGCGAGGAATTCCTTTGCCCCCTCCAGCGGAGACAATGTGCCGATGACTTCTTGAATGTCGGCAAGTTTTAGATTGTTTTCATCCAGAATTTTGAGGCGCCCGCGCATCAATTCGTCGTAGTCTGGAATGTCTCGGGTGGTGAGACGCAGTTTTTTTATACCCGTTTTTTCGGCAACGGCGATCCATATTTCGGGAATCAATACCCCCTCCAGATCCAAACAGGCAAGCATAAGCAAATCCTTTTTATTGAATGTTTCGGGTGAGCCCGAGCTTAATTGCGAATTGGCGAAAAAAGAAGCATTATATGGAATGCTTTATATAAAACAAGTCTTCTCAGGAAGGAATCTTACGGCGCCATTTACGTGCAAGGTCAAGGACAAAGCCTAGTTCTTCATTTTGCATCAAGCGGGAAAGGAAGCCGTAGCACAAGACACCGACCCCGATGTCTGCGGTCAGGACGATCAATCTAACCCCGATTGCATCATTTGGATCGAAAAAAATGGCATTAAAAAAATAGACAGCGATTCCCATGATACACGAAGCTACTGCGAGCCTGACCGTTGAAGCAAGGATTTTGCGCCCACCCATCAATCCCAGCCGCTTCCGCAAGTAGTGAATTAAAAGGACCACATTAAATAAGGCAGAGAGCGAAGTCGCCAGTGCGAGTCCACCGTGCTTGAGGGGGCCCATAAGAATCAGGTTTAAAACAATATTAAGGACCATCGAGTAGACCCCTATTTTAGCGGGAGTCTTCGTGTCCTGAAGCGAATAGAAGGCCGGGACCACCACCTTGATTGCGCAGAACGCGCATAACCCGACAGAGTAATAGAGTAAGGCAATTGCGGTGCCCTCGGTCGACGAGCGGAGAAATTCCCCGCGTTCCCAGAGGGTGTTGACGATGGGAAACCTCAGCAGAATGAGGCCCACGGTCGCCGGGATGGAGATGAAAAGGATGAGTCGTATCCCGAAAGCCAGCGTCTTGATCATTTCCGGCAATTCCTTGCGTGCTGCTTGTTCCGACAGCATGGGTAAGATCGCCACACCTAGCGCTACACCGAAAACACCCAGTGGCAACTGGACTAGTCGATTGCCAAAATAAAGGTATGAGATCGATCCCTCCGGAAGTAGGGACGCGAGAAGGGTATCCACCAGCATGTTGAGTTCGTAAACCGCGAGTCCAAAGATTGCGGGAACCATCAGTCTGCCGATCCTAATGACTTCGGTGTCTTTCCAATTGAATGATGGAATAAACCTGAATCCACGGCGAAAGACTTCGGGAGCCTGACATGCAAACTGAAGAAACCCTCCTGCTAGAACTCCGAACACCAGTCCAAGAATCGGTTCATCCAGTTGCGGTGAGATAAGAAGTGCCGCAGTGATCATGCAGATATTGAGGAGGGCAGGGGCGATGGCAGGGAGAGCGAATACCTTGAAGGTGTTCAAGATCCCCATGAAAAAAACCGCAAGCCCGATGAAAAGAAGATAAGGGGCCATCCAGCGTGTCAAATGGACGGTAAGACCAAATTTATCGGGCTCATCTATAAATCCTGGGGCAAATACCATGATCACCAATGGTGCGAACAAAGCGAGTGCTAGCGAGGAGGTTACCAAGATGGTCAACAAGATATTGAACAGGTTGGCGGTCATGTCCCATGCTTCCCGGTCGCCCCGTTTATTGCGTACCTCGGAAAAAATTGGGATAAAAGCGGCAGTGACCGCTCCTTCGGCAAGGATTTTCCGTTGAACATTGGGAATGCGGAAAGCGACGAAAAACGCATCCGCTGCCGCAGTTGCGCCGAATTGCATGGCGATAACCAGGTCCCGAAGGAACCCAAGCAGACGGGAAATAAGAGTCATGCTGCCGACGGTGCCCGCCGCCTGGCCGACTTTTCTATTATTTTCCATTGAGGTTAATGAATGCAGGACGGATAAATTGAGGAATGGGATTCAAGTTGGATAGCAACTGACTCGATCCGATATGAGTATACAAAATATCCTTGTAACAGGCGAGTTTATTCGATTTGAAGGGCTTACCCAAAAATGGAAAGCAAACTTCTTCTAGAAAGGATGGAGGAGATATCCGCGAGTGCAGCCTATGACCCCAAGAGAGTGGATCCCGTGGAAAATAGTGAAAAGGCAAGCAGGGTCGCCAAAAAATGAACGCCCTTGCGGAGGAGGTAAGTCTGCGCTAAATCAATTTATGGACCGTCCACAAAATCCTGTGGACGAAATCGGAATACGGTCATTTCCAAACCAATCTGTTTCTCAGAGACCGTGGCTCCACGGCGATACTTAATCCACGGGGTCTGATTTTTGTCAAGCCCGGACAGTACGCAGAGGGTGGCTTTTTCCCCGTTCACAGCTTCGATGACGTCGCCTGGCCGGAACCAGCTGTAGCGTCGAAAAGGGCTATAATATCCAATCTTAACGATTTCATATTTACCGACTTCATCCTCCTTTACCGTCAGATCCAGATTATAAATATAACCATGCTGGTACTGCGACCACGCTGCTTCTTCCTCTGTAAGCACCCCGTCCAGCGCATGGGCGGGTTGGGAACTGAGCACCATTGTGCATACAGTCAGAACTGTGGCCAGAGTCTTTGGACAGTGCGAGTGATCAAGGCTGAGATTTGGGAATAATCGCATAAGCTCCTCGAGAATGGGTTAATATCCATGAGGCTACGCCTTAACGACAAATTTACGACTGGAGAGCAGGAAAAGGTATCCGCTTGGGTCCTCTTTCTTCATAGGATTTGAAGCTCTAGTAGTAGGGGGTTCTCCTATTCCTGACCGCTATATCTGGTAGCATAAAGAAACAAAAACCGCTATATCTTGAGATGCCAGTAAAATAAAAAAGTTTTAATAATTTTTGGATCAGGGCCCGGTTCCCCAGAGTAGTCGTCGACAAAGGCGAAACCATACAGATAAAAAATGAAAAAGGAATGGGTCCAAGGAATGGGTCTGAAAGGAGTTTCCGACCGATGATCGTAGATTTGTATTTAAAGGGAAATCAGGCTGTTGTGGTGGGTGGCGGTAAGGAAGCTGTCCGCAAGCTAGAAGCCCTATTCGCTGAGGATTGTGAAGTAATTGTTATTGCTGAGCGAGTGGTGGATGCAATCCACAACCACGCCAAGAGCGGGAAAATTACTCTCGAGACACGTCGAGTGGAAGGGGGCGATTTTCTGGATGTCTATGACCGCTTGGTTCTGGTACTCGCTGTTACTGATGATGAGGAGGTCAACCGCAGGGTTGTTCGTGCTGCAAGGGAACGCGGATGCTACGCATATGCTGCTGACGATCCGGAAATAAGTGACTTTGGTCATCCTGCTATCATCAATATTAAAGATACGATTGCAGTCGCTATTTCTACAGGAGGGAAAAGTCCTCTCATGGCGGGGACTCTGCGAGAAAAAATCGAGCCGATTCTCCAAAATGCGATTGACCGCGTGACCCTTCTTCAAATTCGGCTGCAGGAGCAACTGCGTGTTGCCGCAAAGAAGAAATTATCTAGCACCGAGACCCGCAAGCAATTCCTCATAACAATACGTGACGATGAAGGCATCAACCGGCTTCTCGAAGAGGATCGATTTAATGATGCCGTATTACTCGCACAAGAATATCTGGATAACTGGGAGGTGGCCCCATGAAAAATTCAACTCGAAGCGTTACAAATGATACGAAAATCTGACCCGCAAACCATCGCACCCTATTTGAAGGACGCATCCAATTATGCGGAAGGTTCAGCGGAGGAAGTTATTATTCCAGAATCGATCGATGAACTGATCATTTTTTTGGGGGGCAACAACCGACCCATCACTGTTGCGGGGGCTGGAACCGGGGTGACGGCCTCACGAATTCCTCAGTCTGGGGTCATCGTTTCCCTCGAGCGTATCGATAGCATCGATGAAATCGAGGGTGGAACGATCGATGTCGGGCCCGCCGTGACCCTGGCTCAACTAAACAAATGTCTGGAATCTTCGCCCTATTTTTATCCACCCAATCCGACTGAAACCTTGGCATCCTTCGGCGGAATGCTGGCAACGAATGCTTCAGGGCCGCGGAGTTATAAGTACGGCGTGACCCGCGACTTTGTTCTCGAAGCTGACGTCGTTTTAGCTGATGGAAGAGCCACTGTCTTGCGCCGCGGAATCCCAGCAGAAAAACCGCTGAGACTTTCGGATGGCTCGGAAATATCCCTCCCGGAAGTTTCCTATACGAGCCCCGCGTATAAAAATGCGGCAGGATACTATGTCCGCCCGGGAATGGATTGGCTCGATTTATTCATTGGATCGGAAGGTACTCTGGGAATTCTTACGCGCATTCGGTTGAAGTTGCTTCCGCGTCCGGCTGGATTCATCAGTGGTATTCTGTTTTTTGATACAGAGGATTCTTGCTGGAGCTTGGTTGAAATGGTGCGTCGGGTTCCGCGTGAACAAATCGATCCCTGCTCGCTTGAATACTTTGATCGGCGTTCGCTTAACCGTCTCCGTAAAAAATTTAACAACATTCCCGAGCGCGCCAACGCAGCACTGTTTTTTGAAAATGACGTGGGCCGGATGGAGGATTACGATTCTGGGCTCGAAGCTTGGTTTGAGTTTTTAAGTAGAGAGGGTGTGCTTTTTGATGATTCTTGGTTTGCGCAATCAGCCTCTGATCTAAATCGTTTTTACGAATTTCGACACGAGATTCCCGCCATGTTGAATGAAGAGAACAGTCGGTTTGGACGGGTAAAAATGGGAACCGATATGGCCGTGCCTGAAGAACAGTTTATAGCAATGATGAAGCTTTACAGAGCTGAGTTGGAGGCGGGGGATTTAGATTATGTGGTTTTCGGTCACCTGGGGGACAATCATTTGCACGTCAATCTTTTGCCCGATTCAAATCAGATCCAGCAGGCGGAGGTAGTTTGCAAGCGGCTGGTAGGGAAAATCTTGGAGTGGCAAGGCACGGTTTCGGCAGAACATGGTGTTGGTAAATTGAAAAAGAAAATCTTTGCTGAAATGGTCGGTGATACAGCACTCAGCGAACTTAAAGCCATCAAAATGGCGCTCGATCCTCGAATGATCCTTGGTCGTGGAAATATCTTTTAAGTTTTGGAGGTTTACTTCCTCACTGAGGCAGACCTGATCTATGTTGACAGTTTCAACAGGTGGAGATAAACTCACTGAAATTACGGCCACAGTGGAACGAATTTTAAAATTGATTTAGTTTTTAACACTGGATTTATTGACGGGAGTCCACTTCATGTTGGATTCAGTGAAAAGTCTGGTTCTCAACTATTCTTACGAACCGTTGCAGTTCTGCAGCGCCAAGCGGGCGATCATTATGGTTCTTACGGGCCGGGCAGAATTCCTGGAAAGCGACGGATTTGTGGTTCGATCACCTTCGACGACCTTTCGACTGCCGGCGGTTATCCGGGTGCTCAAAATGGTAAAGCGCGCCCACCGCAAGGGAGTTTCATTCAGCAAGAAAAATATTTTACGCCGAGATAACTTCACCTGTCAGTATTGTGGGGTCAGCAACCATTCGCTTACGGTTGATCATATTGTGCCCAGATCCCGCGGCGGTAAAACCAGCTGGACGAACGTCGTCGTTGCATGTAAACCCTGTAACCTGAAAAAGGGGAGTCAGACTCCGTCGGAAACTGGCATGAAACTCATTCGCAAACCCGCGAAGCCCGAATATCAGTGGCCACTGTTTCTCATCCCCACCAGCCACAAATCTCACTTGGAGATATGGCAAAAGTACCTGCCCAAGGTCGCATTTGCCAAATTGTCCCTCAACTGATATTCTCCATCCTAACGCAGTTGTTGACTTTATGTGGATGATCCTCTCGTCCTAAGCCCTCACGGAAATGTCATGGCGAAACCCAAATCCCTGATTCAAATCATTTCTGATGAAGAGTTCCTTCCGCTTGCCCAAGACTCGTGTGCCCAGTTTTTTAACATTTATTCTCTGTTTGAGTTACGTATCCAGAAAAAACGGGAAATTTCCCGCAAGTTTTACTCCAACCTCACTCAGGAGGCTGAGTTTCTTGAAAGTTTCATGGACGAACACGGAGCGCGAGAGAACAAGAAATGGATTTTTTTCGTGGAATACCTGGCTTCCATCCGCAACCTTTCCATTGCCGCATTTTATACGCGACATATTCTCGATCGCTATCCGTATTATAACCTTTCGGAACTGTCTGCCTCGGCTGAGGGCTTTAAGGAGGCAGCCAATGATGTGATAAGCTTTTTAGACCGGTCTATTTTTAATTTGTGCAAGGAGCTTGCTCGAACCGGTGCCGAGAACGGATTGAGCATTCCGCAGAATCCCCAGACTCAAGTCGAATTTATTGACATACAAGCCAACAAGCGACTGCCGCGCAACATTACGGAGGATGAGATTAAGGGGGAAGAAGACCGCATCGTCGACCTGTGCGAAAAGGTACAGTATGTTTCCAAGTTGATGGCCGATTTAAAAATCAAGCGTACCGACAACATCGACGGACTTAAGCGGGTGGTTCCACAGAAGCTCGATGAGAAGCGAGTGCGCTTCTATAAAAACCTTGTACACAACACCCAATCCGATTTTGATACGTACATCAAAAATACCCTGATCGAGCAGGATAATATCGACCTCAGAAAAATGAGGGGATATATTTCCATACCCCTGCATCTCCTTGAACTCACCTTGTGGCTTACTCACTTTTATGAACGGCATGAAGATGAAATCAGGCATGGCGAAAGCAATCGACGAATTTCCAAGATGGTGGACAAAAATGAATTACTGGACAAAATCATCAATTTTGGTTTTTACTACAGTCTGTATTTCATTCAGGAGGGGAGCCAGTTGGCCCGAAAAATTCTGCAACGCTTTTCAAAAATTGTTCATGCTGAACTTCCCATTCCCAAGCCTCTAGGATTCCATGCCCGTCCATCGACCTATATTTCATTGATCGCCAGACGATATGGCGAAGGAGATTTATTTCTCGTTATCGATGGGGAGAAGTTCAACGCCAAATCCGTGATGAGCCTACTGCAGGCCGGGGGGCTTATTTCCGACAAGGGGTATCAGACCGTCACTTTCGTGGGTGATAAGCGGGCCTTGGAGGATATCAAGGTTCTTGCCAAGCACAATTACTGCGAGGAGAAAAAAATTCCGGTGCGGCTTTCCTACCTGCGGGATTTCCAGGATACCGCTTGAACCATTTCGCTCCATTCCACAAAAAATTATGGATCAGGGGAATGAAATCCTTGATGTGGTCGATGCAGACGACAAAGTCATCGCTCGTGCATCCCGAAGAGAGGTACACGCCAACGGGTGGATGCATCGAGCCGTCCATATCCTTGTCTTTAGTCCTGTAGGGGAACTCTTTCTTCAAAAGCGGTCTCCCAACAAAGACGAAAACCCCGGGCTCTGGGATACTTCGGCCGCTGGGCATGTTGATTCATGCGAGGACTACCCAGAGAGCGCCCGTCGTGAATTGCAAGAGGAATTGGGGCTCAACGAGCCCATAAATGAAGTCATGCGCCTTTCCGCCGGCCCCGAGACGCTCTGGGAGCACGTCTTTGTCTATTCCTGTACCACCAGCCAAAAGATACAGATCAACCTACAGGAAATCAGTGAAGGTCGGTTCTATTCCCGCACCGACCTCGAAAGCACTTTGAAAACTAACCCGGGGCAATTTACCACGACCTTTCGGTGTATATATAGAAAATACATTAATAAATACTAATTAATTTATTAAAAATAAACAGTATTTTAATCTATCCTGTGCTAAGGATGCGTAACTGGAGATGAGCTCAGGCAGTCAAATAAGTCGACAGAAATTCACCTGTAGACCCGAAAAATTTTAAAAAGACTGTCACCGACTTGATATCCTTCAGCGAAACATGGTCTATAAACTGGCCGCTTATACTGACAATAAGGACGGCGAATCGTTTATCCCCCGAGAAAATCTTGGCCAGCGAATTACCGAAACAACCCTCCGCCTTTCACGCCCAACGAAACTTACAGTTCTCATATAATAATTATATTTTGCAATTAGATTATCTGGTTTTCCTCTATACGATAGGAAGAATGCTGTGAGTTTAAAAGAGTTGTTGACTAAAGTTCGCAATTAACGAATAATTTTTATAGGGTTTTGCAAAATTTACCTTTGCCCCGCGTCAACCCTTTTTCAATCAAAAGCGGAAAAGTCCAGTACCTGTTAAGAGTCCCCTCTAGATCTTTCATTCGTTTTAATGACCCTGTTCGATATCATAGTTGCCATAGTCCTCGGTCTCTGTTGTATTTATTCGTTGCTCAAGGGAGCGGTGCGTGAAATAT
>CAJWLY010000046.1 GCA_913043155.1 uncultured Nitrospinaceae bacterium
TTGGGTCTGTTGCTGAGTTTGTTCAACTCCCTGTTGGCTGTTTTTGGGGGTACAACTAATTGATGAGGATTCTGAACTATCATCAAAAACCTCGACACAATCCGCTTCAGTTGTCAATGCTTCCTTTACAGATTCAGCACTTGGTATCCAATCAAAACTTGGTACCCATTCTTCTAGATCAAAACCGTGGGATTGGGTAACCGGGCAGACCAAAATAATTGAGACGACCAGACTCGTTAGTGAAAATGTTTTCCACATGATCCCCTTCCTCCCAATGTTTTCTTGAAACAAACTCCGAAAAATGGCCTGCCTCTGTAAGTTGTACCACTTTTTAAGTTAGTATTGCAGTCTTGGGTTGTCTGTTTTCAGAGCTAGAGGCTGATAACCCAAGGCAATCTGTTCTGTAAGGATTCCCAAGTTTCTCCGACGCATCATCGAATTTAATCCAGAAACTGGCGATATATTGCCGTTTTCGGCAAAATTCCACCTTTTGCCTTGGGTATCAAGGCTCTAGAAACTCGAGGCCGACACTTATAGGTTTTCCCATAGGGGGGGCTCCCTGACAGGACCCGGGGTTGAATTGTGTCTTTTGTTCGGTTAATCTTTGCCTTTCCAATTCGAGGATTATAAAAAATGATCAAAACCACTCTGATCGGGCATGCCAGCCTGCTCATTCAGTCTAAGGAAACCACCATTGTGACGGATCCCGTCTGGTCCGATTACCAATGGGAGGAACTTCAGGTTCTATGTCCCAGTATCGTTCTAGAGAGGGACAAGATTCCTCCCGTCGATGTCGTCAATATTTCGCATCGGCATCAGGACCATTTCGACGTGCGCACGCTCGCCTACTTGGCGCAAAATGGTAACGTACTTAAGCCGGATGCGACGATTCTTGTCCCCAACGACAAAATTCTTATAGACGTCCTCAAGGAACTGGAGTTTAAAAATATTCGTGTTGTTACCGATTTTGAACCGATGCAGTTTAAGGATGTGACGCTCACGCCGACCCCCTCACGCAACCAGATAAGCACTTCCGATGATGAGTATCCCGAGCACGGGCTCCTTGTTAATGACGGAGAGGTGACCGTGTGGAACGAGGTAGACACCCTCGTGGATCCCGAGACCATTGAACGCATCCGCGGACTATACGGTCAGATCGATTTAGCCCATGTCCGGTTTGTTCCTCTGATAGAGGGGAACTTCTCCTATCATAAATCGACGAATCTACCGTTGAGCGAATACTGCACATTTTTGAATGTCGTAAAGACTCTGGGGCCCAAAATGGTGGTTCCAGGCGCCGCCTTCTTTCGGTACCGGGACGAAGTCGGCTTCCTGAATCAATATTCGTTTCCGACCACTATGGATCAGTTCATTCGCGACCTTGCGGTTTTTTGTCCCGAGGTTCCATGCAGCCCGTTTTTACACGGGGACGTTATGCATGTCACAACCGACGGAGTCCGCATCGAAAAACAGTCCTCGGATTTTGTGCGCATTCGGGAGAATGATGGTCATCGGGTGGCGTTCAAGCCCGTTATGGAAGTCCCTCCCATCCGAACCCGAACGACCGATCCAAAACAGCATGAAAAAGAAATGAAAGTTATCAGGGATTTTATTGAAAACCACCTGATGGAGCGGATTTTGAGAAGCGATATGCTGAAATTTTGGCTGCATTTCCAAGTGGTTACCCAGTTAGAGGTTTTCGGTCAGGAGGGTTCCGAGGTGTGGGGTATCGACTTTGCGCAGGATAAGCTCCGGGTACAGAAAGGAGATCTCGGCAAGATCAATATCTATGAAGGAATCGGTTCCTCGGAGCTTTGTGCCTTGATTGAAGGAACGACATCTTGGGATTATGTGACTCTGTGCGGCAACTACCGAACCTTTCATAATGTCTATCGAGTAACCGACGGAAGTTTGGAACTTCCTCCGGAAGATCTGTCCAACTACAGTTTGGAACCCTTGATGGAAGCTTTCCCGTGGGATGAGGCTATGAACCGGGAAAAGTTCATGAAAGATGTCCGCCGCTGGAAAGGGAAAGCTTGAACCGGTTTAACCTGTTCCTACAAATGATGTTGGGCAAGGCAGTATCTTTATCGTAAACCCTAGGGACAACCGGAGTTATCGTTTCCCCAGGGTGTGGTGGTATGACATAAAACTGCATCATACAGGTTTGATCCTTGCGTGGTTGCTCCACTCAGGTTGGCCTTGCTTAGATCTGCCTTATCCAGCTTTACCATAAACAGGTACGCATCACTCAGGTTCGCCCCTATCAGCTTTGCCTCAGTCAGGTTTGCCAAGCGCAGGTCGGCCGCTCTCAGGTTTGCCTCGGTCAGGTTGGCCTTGCTCAGGTTCGCCAAGCTCAGGTTTGCCAAACGCAGGTTCGCATCGATCAGTAGTGCCCCCTCCAGATTTACCCCGATCAGGTTTGCATGACGTAGGTTCGCTCCCCTAAGGTCCGCCAAGCTCAGGTTCGCTCCTCTAAGATCTGCCGAACCCAGGCTTAGGCCACCCAGGTTTGCCTCGCTTAGGTCGCATCTGGGGCAATGGCCAGATTTCTTTAATTTTTTTACCTGAACCTCATCAAAACCAAACGAATGGGTAGAAAGGCAAGTAAAAGAAAAGATTGAAGCGATGACTACTGCAAGATATTTTTTCATTGCTCTCCCTTTAAACTGCCTCCCAGCTTTTCATATACGCTGTTGGCAAGGCGATTAAAGTCGGAAGGGTCTTTCGCTTTGCCCGCTGCTTTCTTGTAAATTTTCTTAGCCCATTCTTTGTCTCCCAGGTTTTTACATAGGCATTCGGCCAGCCAACGGAATTCATAAAAGGTTTCCGCTTTGTCCTCCGCTTTCTTATATAGTTTCCTCGCCCATTCTTTATCGCCTAAGTTTTCGCACAGGCTGTCGGCAAGGTTACGGAATTCACAACTTTTTTCCGCTTTTCCTTCCGCTTTCTTATACAACCTTATGGCCCACTCTTCATCGCCCAAAATTTTGCACAGGCTATCGGCGAGGTCGCAGAAGTCATCACTGTTTTTAGCCTTACTCCCAGCTTTACCGTATACCTTCTTGGCCCATTTTTTATCGCCAAGTTTTTCGCAAAGGTATTCGCCCAAACTATGGAGGTCACTACTGTCTTCCGCCTTGTCCTCGACCTTCTTGGATAATTCCTTGGCCCATTGCCTATCGGCAAGTTTTTCATATATGCTGTTGGCAAGTTCATAGAAGTCCGAATACTCTTCCGCTTTATCTTCAGCTTGCTTATAAATTTCCCCAGCCCAATTTTTATCACCGAGTGTTTCGGAAATGCTGTCGGCCAGGTCACACAATTCACGAATGTTTTCCGTCTGGCCCTCGGCTCTCTTGTATAATTTCTTCGCCCAATCTTTATCGCCCAGCGTTTCGGAAATGCTGTACGCAAGCCAATTAAACTCCAGACCGTTTTCCGCATTACATTCGGCTTGCTTATAAATTTCCCTGGCCCAACCTTTATCACCCAGTGTTTCGGAAATGCTGTACGCAAGCCAATTAAAGTCCAAGCTGTCTTGAGCTTGATCCGTTGCTTTCCTGTAAACTTTCTTAGCCCATTCCTTATTTCCTGCATCCGCTAAATTATCCGCAACTTTCTTGAGATCACAGGCATCCTTCGCGCTAGATTCAGCGTTCTTGAGTTTCTCAAATAGGAGCTTATCATTGGCTTCTACCTTGCTCCCGCTCTCTTGAGATTCATTAGTTTTTTCTTCCGCCAAAGGTATTTTCTTAGATTTCTCGGTTTTTCTATCACCGGCCAGCCTAAAATATTCTAGATAATGGATTTTATCACCAGCATAAATAAAGCTTTTTTCGAATTTTGTTTTGGGGAGATCGCCACGGTCTTCGAGAAAACCGGACTTCCGTTCCATATTTTGAAACAAGGAACAAGCATTAAAATATTCGAGCATTTCCCGGGCATATGTTCCGCTATCGGTTGCTAGGCAAACACGGCCCATAGGTGCCAGCTTCTGTGCGAGCAATTTAACAAGCTCAGGTTTGATCAATCTTCGTTTTTTATGTCTTTTTTTTGGCCAAGGATCTGGGAAATTTATATAGATCGTATCTAACGCGCCATCTTGGAATAGAAGAGGAATTTTATTCCTGACATCCCCATGTACCACGCGAATATTATTTAATCCAAGGTTTCTAATCCGGATCATTAATTTTCGAATTCCCTTGTGGTAAAAATCTATCCCGATAAAATTGTGATGGGGTTCTCTGGCAGCCATTTCAATTAAAAAGTCTCCCATTCCAAAACCAATTTCCAGTTTAATGGGTTGGCGATTTCCGAATTGGGTTTGCCAATCCGGGCGTTCATCAGTATCAAGAAACCAGGAGTCCCCTTCCTTGATTTTGGCGGAAGATGGTTTTGCTGTCAGTAAGCCCATTCCCTGTCTCCAACGGTTAGTGCAACCTTCCAAAAAACGTTAACCGGGCGTTTTCTGATAACTCAATGTTCTTTTCAAGATTGTAATTCAAGGTAGCAAGAATGCGGTTCTTTTTTGAAGTGACAGGAAGGACACGATGAAGATAGTTGCGCCCATAAAAAAGGACAAGCGTGCCTTCCTCACCCCGTAGCTCTTCAGCGGGATGTTTGTTTTGTAAAACAGAATCTATGAGTTGAATATCGATCGTATTTTTTCCCATATTGCGCGCATCAACAACATATTGAAAATTTCCTCCTGCTATTGGTCGTTGAATCATCAGTGTAATAGCAAATGACGCATTATCAAAATGCCACCCTAATTGTTGATTTTTTTCATAATAATTATAATTGATGGACGATAAAGTGTCGGCGTACGGGTGGATCTTATCAAGTGACAGTACTGATTGGATAAAACTTTGAAAAACAGCAGAGTTATAAATTGTTCTTAAATGGGAATCGTGTGGAATCAAGTCATGCGGAACACAGCCCTTGTCGCTTATTATTTCAATATTACAGGGGTGGCTATCATCCAGTTGAGTATTTTTTTTAGTAAGTAAAATATTATGATTCTGTGAACAATAAAATGCTTTATCATGTAACTCTTGGGCCTCGTGTTGCAGTTTGACCAAAGCTTCTTTTGTCAGAAAGTTGTTTAAAACAAGTATGGAATTTTTTTGCAGCTCACTCCTACAATCCCGAGCATAGGAATTGAAATCGTCAATGGGGTGGCGTTGAAAGTCAATAATATTCCGCAAATTATTCATCAGCGTGACCTTGTCGATAATTGTTGAAGTCACTAGTTGTATACCCGGTCTTACAGCAACAATCTTTTCGAAGGATTCTATTTTATAAATATTTTCCTGCTTGTGGAAGGATGTGTTAGGGTGCAGATACTTTAATCCTCGGCCTGATCTCAGGGTAACCCATTTTTTTCAACCCATTCCGATCGATCCAAGATCTTCCAGACTACTCAATAAAAGACAATGAACCGTTTTCGATTGACGACCGTCCGCGAACGCCGCGGATTCACTCTGCTGGGATGGGGGATGTTGTCCGGAACGCTGGTTGCCTTGATCATATTATTTACCCTGACCATTTATCCTTTTCTTGCTCTCACCCGGCCCGCTCAGGGAGAGGTTCTGGTTGTGGAGGGGTGGTTGCCTGATTATGCACTGGAAAAAGTCCGGGACCGGTTCCAAGACGGAAATTATCAGTCTCTGGTGACATCGGGAGGGGAATTGTCGGTCGGTTTTCACCTGTCCAGGTACAAGACTTGGGCCCAGTTGGCCGCTGCCACGCTGGCAGCACAGGGGGTTCCGGCAGAAAAAATTATCGCAGCCTCGGCCCCAAGCGTGAAAAAGGACAGAACCTATGCGTCGGTGCTTGAAGTCAAAAAACAACTGGTAGAAAAAGGATTGTTTCCAGCGTCGATCGACGTGGTATCGCTTGGCTCTCACTCCCGTCGCACCTGGATGATGTATCAAATGATTTTTTCTCCAGACACACAGGTAGGTATTTATTCTATTAGGCCGCACAATTATGATCCTGAGGGGTGGTGGAGTTCCAGCGCTGGAGTCCGCACCATCATTGGAGAAACCATCGCTTATTTGTATGCGCGGCTGATTTTTAATCCACCCGCCTTGATAGAAAACTGATCCCAGGAGAAACGTCTCCCCATGAAAATTATTGAAATCATCGCTGACGCAAGTTACTTGGACAGCATAAAACGCATTGCCGAGCAAAATGAAACGCCGGACTTCTGGATTGTTTCTGGTGAGGGAGAAGGGACACGTCACGTTGTCCGTATTCTGGTGTTACCGGAACAGCGTCAGGTGGTACTTGATGCGCTTCAGGGAATGCTCCAAGGAAGTCCTTCTGCCAGAGTGGTTGTGATTCCAGTAGAAGCGGCACTGCCTCGCGAAGAGAAGCCGCAAGAAGAAACCGAACCGCCCTCGACCACCGAGACAACCCGCGAGGAGCTGTATAACAGCATTGAAAAAAACACCCGTCTCAACCGTAATTATTTGTTGCTTGTCATTTTGTCCACCGTGGTTGTGGCGATCGGGCTTCTTGAAAACAACGTTGCCGTGGTCATTGGGGCGATGGTCATCGCGCCCCTGCTTGGACCCAACCTCGCCCTGGCGCTGGGGACAGCCCTGGGCGATACGGACCTCATGTGGCAGGCGTTTAAGACCGGAGCGGTCGGCATGGTTCTTGCGCTGGTTCTTTCTGTTTTCATTGGCCTCTCACTGCCACTCAACCTAGAAAGCCCGGAACTTCTGGCACGCACTCATGTTGGTCTGGATTCGGTCGTCCTTGCGATGGCGTCAGGTGCCGCGGCCGTGCTGTCGATGACGACAGGGCTTCCCAGCGTACTCGTCGGGGTGATGGTGGCCGTGGCGCTTTTGCCTCCCGCAGCGACCTTGGGAATGATGCTGGGGGCCGGTCATTTCCAGTTGGCCTACGGGGCGGGACTCCTGCTTGCCGTAAACTTGGTAGCTGTTAACCTGGCGGCTAAGCTTGCCTTTCTCATGCAGGGCATCAAGCCCCGTACCTGGCTCGAAAAAGAAAAAGCACGCCAGTCGATGACTACCTATATCCTGATATGGATTGTGACCCTGGCCATTCTCTTGGTCATCATTTACCTGCGACCGAACTTATTCCATTGAACCGAGGCGTAAAACATCAGCATCATGGGTATGGTTCTGTAACCCTGCGTTTTGGGCATCATCTTAAGCCTGTTAAAGGAACTTGTTTTTGCCCTTGAACCTGTGTAAATACCTCGCTATTTTTTGATGGTGGTCGCTGAAGTTAAACGACTTTAGTGGTATATTGGCTTCAAACATGAAGTCCAGACATTTCCGAAAGGATGGATCGTGCCCGATCCAAAACCCAATACCCTCTCCCAGTACGAGCAAAGCGGTGTTTCCAGCCGCGGTGCCGAGGACGCTCTTTCCGGACTCCTTGAGCACGTTCTACCCACACGGAAGTTCAGTAAACGCTATCCACTCGCCGCCGATATTGGTTATTTCGCTAACGTCATCGATATCGGGAACGGACAAGGCATCGCCTTCGGCACCGATGGTGTAGGAACCAAGGTCGTTGTCGCCGAACTCATGGACCGTTATGACACCATTGGTATCGACTGCGTGGCCATGAACGTCAATGACCTGATCTGTGTCGGCGCGCGACCCGTGAGCATGGTCGATTATATTGGATGTTCGTTCACCGACGCACGCATCTTCTCGGAAATCGGCAAAGGTTTGGCCGAAGGAGCTCGACAGGGGGAGATCAGTATCTCCGGCGGTGAGATTTCGCAGATTCGTGAAATCATCAATGGTGTCGACTTGATCGGCGCGTGTATCGGGCATGTCTCACTCGACCATGTCAATACCGGCAAAGGTATCCAGCCCGGCAACCTGATTGTCGGACTTGCTGCAAGCGGCGTGCATTCTAACGGACTCACTTTGGCCCGGCGCATCCTGCTCGGAGGAACGCCAGAAGAGCAGAAAAAAAACGTCCACAAATACGAAGAACGACTGGGCCGCACTCGTGGCGAGGAACTACTCGAACCCACCCGCATTTATGTTAAACCCGTCATGGAGATGCTGGATGCCGGCATTGATCTCAAGGCGATGGTGCATATCACCAGTGGTGGATTCTCCAACCTTAACCGTGTCGAGAACGATAACATTCGGTTTGTGATCGATCCTTTACCGCCGGTTCCCGAAGTGTTTAAGCTCATTCAGGATTTGGGTGAGGTGTCCGACGCCGAGATGTATGAAGTGTTTAACATGGGGATCGGATTCTGCGTCATCGTTGAGGGCACGAGAGAAGTGCAAGCTGTGTCTGAGATCTGCAAAGAGCATGATGTCGCCACCCACATGATTGGTTGTATCGAGCCCTGCCACGGAAAAGAAGTCACCATCCCTGAATGCAATCTGATCGGTAAGGGACAGAAAATTTCACCCGCGTGAGTCTCCCTCCCATTAATTTTTTACCCCATTGCTTATTTTAAGAATTTGGCGAGGAAGATAAAGAGGACAGCGACGGGCGTGATGTAGCGGATGAGGAATCCCCATACGTGCGCCCAGTGGAACTGGGTTTCGTGTTTCTCGATCTCTTCTTCGGCGCGTTTGGTTCCCCAGATCCAACCAATGAAGATCGCCGTTAACATCCCACCAAGCGGCAACAGATAATTCGACGCGAGGTTGTCTACATGGTCGAAAAAGGTCATGCCGAACAGCTTGACGTCTGCAAGCGCCCCGAAGGATAGGCCTGAAGGGACACCGAATGCGAAGATGATTCCCGCAGTGAGGAACACGGCTTTTTTACGTTCCCATCCGCGTTGGTCGATGAAATAGGCGACCACCACTTCCAATAGTGATATTCCTGATGTTACCGCCGCAATAGCGAGCAGAGTGAAAAAGATAACGGACACCACCGTGCCGAGAGCCATGTTGGCAAACACTGCGGGAAGTACACTGAACACCAGGCTCGGTCCCTCGGCGGGTTCGAGTCCCATCGCGAACACGGCGGGGAAAATAACCATGCCCACCAGAAGTGCGATCAGGGTATCGAACAGGACTACATAAACGGCGCAAGA
This sequence comes from uncultured Nitrospinaceae bacterium, assembly GCA_913043155.1. Taxonomy (GTDB): domain Bacteria; phylum Nitrospinota; class Nitrospinia; order Nitrospinales; family VA-1; genus CAJWLY01. The sequence goes on from CAJWLY010000046.1 coordinate 9,062, forward strand.
GGTCAGGTTTTCCTTTTCAGAAAGATAACTGCCGTAGGTGAGCATACAGCCCATGCCAAGGCTTAGCGAAAAGAATGCCTGCCCAAGTGCAATGAGAATGGTTTGCGGCCCGATCTTGCTAAAGTCAGGTTTCAGGTAGAACACCACGCCTTCCATCGCGCCGGGTAGGGTGAGCGCCCGGAACATGAGAATAAAAAGAATGAGGACTAGCGTGGGCATCAGGATATCACAGGCTTTCTCGATGCCGCCATGTACGCCACGAACCACGATGGCGGCGCACACGCTCATAAACAGGAAGTGATAAAAAATGATCTCCCCGGTATTAGCGATAAAGGAACCGAAGAACTCGCTTGCTTCTTTTGGGGAGGCGAAGTGACCCACCGCATGGGTGAGCGATTTGACGACATAGGCAAAAGTCCAGCCGCCCACCACGCCGTAAAAGGAAAGAATGAGGAATCCGGCCAGCATGCCCATGTAGCCGATCCCGATCCACGGCGTGTTGGGTTTCAATGATCGGAATGCGCCGACGGGATTGAGGTTGGTTTTCCGACCGATGGTAAATTCGGCGAGCATGATGGGGAGTCCCACTAGAAACGCGCAGACAAGATAGATCAGAACGAACGCGCCGCCGCCGTTTTGCCCCACGATGTATGGAAACTTCCAGA
>CAJWLY010000047.1 GCA_913043155.1 uncultured Nitrospinaceae bacterium
ATCGGATCCGGTCGTCTTTGCCGGAAAATCCGATAAAAAGAAGACCGCCTCCGCTATTTGCGATTTTCTTTCAGCGGTAAATAAGTCCGGGCGCAAAAGATCACGTACCAGAGGCTTGACCAAGTGAACGTCACGCACAAGTTCCCCCGGGTCAATTTCCGTCACCTTCCAGCCGTAACTATAAACCACTAACGCAAGAAGGATAAGGAACAGAAACCGGGTTTTCGCATAAAAGGGGCGTTCAAGGGAAGGATGGTGTGGCGGTGGCGTGTCTATCATGGAGAAAAGGTATTATTTTTAGAATTCTCAGAACATTACAGTTGGAGCCCTGCAGCACTCAACCACAATAAACCGAGCCCGGCCAACAGAACCGCTCCGTTCAATTTGACGGCAAGGGAATGCAAGGTTTTGAATTGGAGTTCTAGAGATTTCCGTTCCTCGGAAGACGCGGCAGATTTTATCCTGGCTTTCAGGTCGCGGGCTTTCGGGCTCACAATCAACCCCGCAGGGAACAGTCCGGCCATCATCACAAGCAGAAAAACTAATTTCATCCCTACGGGAGCTTGCGCACCCACCAGCAGCGTCACCAAAATCAGAACAGCGCAGACATACCCGATCAAATAATATCTGGGGAAAATAACGCCCACTACCTCCCCAGCCTTTTCCCGGTCAAGCATTTTGAAGACCGCCGGCGCGGCAAAAAACGAGAAAAACACGATACTGCCGATCCAGCAGACGAGGCTTGAAATATAGATAAAATGAATCAGGTTTGTGAACATACAGGACGCCTCCGCTTCCTCATAACATGCATCTCCATAACGCTGGGATTCTCCACATCAATGGACGAATTTTCCCTACGAAGACATGGCGGTCAATTCAATTTCGTCGATGATTTTCCGGGCGGCTCCAGTAGGGTCATCCGCGTCCCTGATGGGACGACCCACGACTATGAGATCGGCGCCGCGGGAAATGGCATCTTTGGGGGTCACAATGCGGCTCTGGTCATCCACCTTCACTACACCCCATGACGGCCGAATACCGGGAACCACTGCTTTAAAGTTGGGACCATAGGATTTTTTGATGTCCGCTACCTCTTCGCCCGAGCAAACCACCCCGGCACACCCTGATTTTTGGGCCATACCCGCCCGGTCAAGCACCAGCTGATTCAAGCTGAGTCCACTCCGGTAGCCGAGCCGTGAAAGCTCCGATTCCGACAAGCTGGTGAGCACCGTAACCGCCAATACCTGTATTCCGGTTTCACTCACTTCAGCCGCTGTTTTCAAAATCGATTCCCCGTCACCAGCATGCACGGTGATGAACCGGACCCCATATGTCGAAGCCGCCCGCAAAGCAGCGCTAACCGTAACCGGAATATCGTGTAATTTGAGATCAAGAAAAATAGATGCCGAACTGTTGTCCCGCACCACCTTGAGAATATCGGGCCCTTCCTTGACAAACAACTCAAGCCCTACCTTGAAACAGCCGACCGTGTCGCCCAGCAGGCGAACATACTTTTCCGCCTTCTTGCGCCCGGAAACATCCAGCGCAAAGATGAGCCGATCCTTTGCCGGTACCGATAAATTCACTTGAGTTTCAACGATGAAATGATTGCTGTCACGGAGAACATTAAGACTGCCCCAAAAACAATGCAGGCTTATTCCTGCAGAGCATACACTATCCCAGATCAAAGGGAAACGAGGTCCGGGCAAAGGAAAATCTTGAATTACCTCGTCGAATTCCTTGCCCAATTCGTCAATGCGCAGGCCGGGTAGAATAGTAACCTCGGGTGTCACTCCAAACCCGGCACGAATCTAAACCAAGAAAAGAGTGGCGACCGTCAGCTTTCATCTGGTCTTGGGCTATGGAGCCGATTATTTGCCCTAGAGCCAGACCTCCTTAAACTCGTTCTCATCAAATCCCACGGTGACCCGGCTCCCGTCCACGGCAACCGGTCTTTTGACCAGCCTGCCGTTTCCGGACAATAGCGTAATAGCTTGGGCCTCGGTCATCCTTCCAACCTTGTCTTTTATTTTGAGTTTTTTGTATTGCTCGCCACTGGTATTGAATAGTTTCTTAATTCCCTTCACCTTGATCGCCTGCCTGAGAACCGTTTTTGGGGGTGGAGTCTCGGTGATATCGATTTCATCGTACAAAACTCCGGATGCATCTAGAAATTTTTTAGCTTTCCGGCAGGTCCCGCATTTGTTGTAGGAATATAGCTTCATCAAATCAATCTCCTTTAACTATCGGTCAAAACCACGCAAATTTTCATCTGTTCTATGATAAGTCAGAAGGCTCTCTCCACGCCGAAAAAGCCGTTTTCAAATACCTGCCCCCAGTTCCAAACTTATCGGAAATACCACCAGATATAGTGGTCCACTGTAATTCTATCCCCTAGAAATGGTGTAATTTCTCCTTTACAACCCCTTTTGCATAGGCTAATCTTCCTTATGTGGCAGGAAGTCAAAGTGTCTTGAAACATCAGGAGATAGGGGTACCCACATGCAGTTAAAAAGCCTTGAATTAGACGGGTTCAAATCCTTTGTCGATACGACCCATATCGATTTCACCTCCGGCTTCACCGCCATTGTGGGGCCAAACGGATGTGGGAAAAGCAACGTCTCCGATGCTATCCGTTGGGTGATTGGGGAACAAAGTTCAAAGTCCCTTCGCGGAACGCGATCCGTCGATCTCATATTCAACGGCAGCGCATCCCGTAAACCAGTGAACCGGGCCGAAATCTCCCTGACTCTGGACCATGTGCCTCCGGGAATTCGTATCGCCAACGTATCCAACATCTCCGAGGAAGTGAAAATCACCCGATGCTATCACCGCTCGGGTGAGAGCGAATTTTATATCAACCAGGTGCCGTGTCGGCTGAAAGATATCACCGACTTTCTGCTTGATGTGGGAATCAGCCCCAAGGTACTGACGGTAATCGAACAGGGGCATATTCAAGACATTATCGTCTCCAAGCCGGAAAACCGGCGCATTCTGATTGAAGAAGCGGCTGGGATATTAAAATTCAAGCACCGGAAAAACGAAGCTCTGCGTAAGCTGGATGCGTCGATGCAAAATCTAGAACGCATCACCGACATCGTTCAGGAGCTGGGCCGTCGCACCGAATCCTTGAAGCGTCAGGCCGCCAAGGCAGAACGATACAAAAAATACCAGGCCGAAATTAAGGAACTTTCTCTGAAATTGTTTGCCCGGAAAATCCGCCAATACCAGGTCGATCTAGAAACCATCGAGAAGGCGTTTACAACTCAAACCGGACAGAAAACGGAGTGGAACGCAAGAGCTTCTTCCCTGGATAATCAAATCTCCCAATTGAATCTTGAAATCGAGGAGGCCCTACGCCTTCTACATGAAAAAAAAGACCGGGTGCACCAACTGGCCAGCCAGATCAGCGCAAGTGAGCACACCATCGAATTGAAAAAAGCGCAGATTGATCAGAGCGAAATAGACATCCGTACCGCAACAGAAAATATCACCCACCTGCACAAGGAAATTGCCGATCAAGTCGCGCAAACAGAAGAACAGCGCAGCCAACTGGGAACCCTTTCTGAAGAAATCGACTCAGAAGACAAAAACCTCGCCGAACACACCCGGGTGCTTGAGGAAGAACGTAAAACCTTGATCGACCTTACTGATAAGGTCAAGGCGGGAGAAACACAGGTCCTCGAACTGCTCCACCGCATCTCCCAAAAAAAATCAGATACAACCGCGCTTGAAACCCGACAGGAAAGTTCGGTCCACCGGGATGAAAAACTGAAAGCGGAACAGGAAGAAACCCGCGCTCAGGCAGAAGAAGTCCGGCGCATCTTGAATAAAACAAAGGCTCTCGTTCAGGAAAAATCCGCCCGACTTGAAGAACTCAGGGAACAACGAGAAGCTCGGCAACAAAAAACTCTGGGACAACGGGACCAACTGCAATCGGAGACCGACCGACTTGCCTCGCTCAAGGAAGAGTATCTCTCTCAATCCTCTCTTCTGTCATCGCTCAAGGAATTGCGCGGTAAGTTTGAAGGATTTCAGGACGGGGTTAAATCGCTGATGACACAAAATGCAAACGGCGGAACCCTGACCGGACTTCGCGAGGTGCTGGCTGACGTTCTCAAAACTCCCGCTGAATACGAAACGGCAATCACTACCGCGTTGGGCGAAAAACTGCAGAGCGTCATCGTCAATTCCTACGACGACTCCCTCGAGGCTATCACCTATTTAAAAGAACATTCTTCGGGCCGTGGTTCTTTTATCCCCATGAATATGAAACCTGCCGACATTCCACCGGCCCACTTGAACGGCAACTCCGGCATTGTGGGAAGGGCCAGCGACTTCGTGGAATGCGCAGAAGAGTACCGGAAAGTTATCGAACTGTTGCTCCGCAATGTGGTTCTCGTGACCGATCTACCAACCGCCGTTCAGGTTTTTCAAAAATCTGACTTTAACGGAACGGTTGTCACGCGTAACGGTGAGATGATCGATTCTCAGGGAATGGTTTTCGGTGGATCCGCCCAAAAGGATTCGTCCAACCTACTCTCACAAAACAGGGAAATGGACGAACTCTCTGCCAGAATCAAACATCTGCAAAACAAAGTGGAATCGGCCCAGGGCGTCAAAGATAAAAACAGAAAAGTGCTGGACGAGATGGAAGTCGCGTTGGAGGAGGCTGGGCGAGCCGCTCACGAAGCGGAAATCGCACTGAATAACAGCCGAAACAAGCAGGAAGAGCAACAGAAAGAGCAGGAACGGTTGGAAGAAAAGCTCTCCACGCTGGAATACGAACGGGGCACCGGACGACAGGAAATCGACGAACTGGATGTACGCAGAAAATCGCTGACCCACGAACTGGAGACCACAGAAAGCAAAAAAGCTCTAGAGGAAGAGTCACTTGATACGCTGCGTCGCGAATTAGAGTCCTGCCGTCAGAAACTGGAAGAGCAGTCTTCCTCGATCGCTAGCATCAAGGTGCATATCGCTTCATTAAAAGGTAAACGGGAAAATACGCTGACCGAAATCAATCGGCTCGACCTTCAACAGAAAAATCATCGCCACCAGATCGAAAAACGAGAAAACGATAAAATTACAAGCCAAGGAAAAATCGATGAAACCCGGCTAACCATTGATTCCATCGAAAAAGAAATTCTTGAGAGCGCCCGCAACAAGGATAGATTGGAAGGAGAAGCAGTCCACAACGAAGAGGAACTCACGGGAAAGGAAGAGTCCGTCAAGCAAATGGAAAAGGAGACGAAAGACCTCGCCCGTAAAATTCAAGAGCTCACCGAAACGATTTCAAAAATTGAACTCAAGCGGTCAGAAATCAAGATCCAGATGGCTCACATCGAGGAACGTACCTTCGAAGATTTCAACGTGACGCTTCCCGAACTGCTGAATCATCCTCCCGAGGAGTTCGATACCCAGGAAGTTGACGAGTCCATACGCACTTTGAAAGAGAAGGTCGGCCGCATGGGCGAGGTGAACCTGGCTGCCTTGTCAGATTTCCAGAAAACCAACGAGCGCTATACGTTCTTGAAAACCCAGCAGGAAGATTTGGCGGAATCAATCCGTCTTCTCCACGAAACGATAGAACGAATCAATCGCACCACAAAGCAAAGGTTCCTGGACACCTTCGAACAGGTCAATGAAAATTTTAAGGAAGTGTTCGCCCGCCTGTTCCGTGGAGGCAAAGCCGAGCTCTCGCTCATTGACGAATCCAATCCGCTCGAGTCAGGAATCGAGATCAGCGCCAACCCCATGGGCAAACGTATGCAGAATCTCACCCTGCTTTCCGGCGGTGAAAAAGCCATGACCGCAATTGCCCTCATATTTTCCGTCTTCAGAGTACGACCCAGTCCATTCTGCCTGCTCGACGAGGTCGACGCCCCCCTTGATGAGGCCAACGTGGTCCGCTTTCAGGAAATGCTCAAGGAGATGGGGGGCAATACCCAGTTTATCCTCATCACGCATAATCAGAAGACCATGTCCTTTGCCGATGTGCTTTACGGCATCACCATGGAAGAACGCGGCGTGTCCAAGGCTGTATCGGTAAACCTGAATTAATTCCTCTTTTTTCCTATCCCCTAAAAAAAATCCGGTCTCCAAAAACAAAGTTTCTATGTGGGGCGAGTATTTGTTTGATCTTCAACTAAACAACAGATTGGCTCCGTACACCGCTCAACAGTTCAGGCGGGGCTATTGCTATACCGTCAAATGACGGTTTATAATTTCTTCGCCCAAGTTTTCCATACTCCCCGACGCAACGTTTCGCCCTTTATCAAGAATACAAAAATGTTTAGCCACGCGTCGGGCAAAAGGAAGCTTTTGTTCAACGAGCAAAATGGTGAGTCCCTTCTCCTTATTCAGGCGAATAATGATATCTCCAATTTCATGCACAATGTTTGGTTGAATACCTTCTGTGGGCTCATCCAGAATCAATAGTTTGGGATTGAGGGCCAAGGCCCTTCCTATTGCCAACTGCTGCTGCTGACCTCCAGACAGGTCTCCTCCCCGGCGATTCAGCATTTGTTTTAACACTGGAAATATTTCAAAAACTAATTCAGGGATTTCGTTTAGCCCATCGCTTCGTGCGAGAAGTCCTACGCGGAGGTTTTCTTCCACGCTCAGTTGAGTGAAAATCTCCCGGCCTTGCGGCACATAACCAATACCTTGTTGCGCTCTCAATTCTGCCGGTTTGCTTGATAGCTCATTAACCTCAAAAAATATAGAACCCGAAGCAACGGGTAAAAGCCCCATAACAGCTTTGAGCAGGGTTGTTTTACCAACCCCGTTTCTGCCCATCAGACAGGTACAGGAACCGGACGGCACTTCCAAATCAACATCCCAAAGAGTATGGCTCTCTCCATAAAACTGGTTCACTCCATCAACTTTTAACACCGTCAACTCCCTAAATAAACTTCAATGACTTTAGGATCGTTTTGCACATCTTCCATTTTCCCATCTGCCAGCACACGCCCCTCGTGTAAAACGGTAACTCTATTTGCTATGGAACGGATGAAGTCCATTTCATGTTCGACTACAACCACTGAATGCTTTCCTGCAAGAGACTTTAAAAGCTCCACCGTAGCCTCGGTTTCCTGGTGTGTCATCCCCGCAACGGGCTCGTCAATCAATAAAAGCCGTGGATCCTGGACCAATAGCATCCCTATCTCCAACCACTGCTTCTGGCCATGGGACAGTAAACCAGCCCGGAGATTCATCTGGTTAACCAGTCCAATGGTTTCCAATACCTCATCAGTTTTTTCTCTTTGCTCACCTGTTAAGGATTTGGTTAGCGACATCCAAACATTCTTGTTTGTATGAAAAGCCAATTCGAGATTTTCAAACACCGTATGATTCTGAAATACCGTTGGCTTCTGAAATTTGCGCCCGATTCCCAAATGGGCGATTTCATATTCTGTCATTTCAGTGAGATCATGATTTTGTCCGAAAAACACCGTACCGCGATCTGGCCTTGTTTTTCCGGTAACCACATCCATCATGGTGGTTTTTCCAGCGCCATTGGGTCCAATGATGCATCGCAATTCTCCGTCATCAATATAAACATTTAAATCGTCCAGGGCTTTAAAGCCATCAAAGCTGACCGTTACACCTTCAACATAGAGGATACAACCATGCATTGTATTCACAGATTCTTCTTTGACCTGCGTTTCTGCGCTGCTCATCGTGAAATCTCCTTGGTTTTTTCAGCCGGAGAAAAGCGGGTAAAAATACCAATAAGACCTTTCGGAAAATATAAAGTCACCACAATAAATAAACTTCCTAAAAAGTAGAGCCAATAGTCCGGCGCGGCAACCGTAAACCAACTTTTTGCGCCGTTGACCACTCCAGCCCCTAAAAAAGCACCTCCCAAACTTGCTCGCCCTCCAACCGCCACCCAAATAGCCATTTCAATTGAATTGGAAGGTTGCATTTCGCTAGGGTTGATAATACCGACCTGTGGAACATAAAGAGCTCCGGCAATGCCGCATAGGCAGGCCGATAGTGTCCAAACAAAGAGTTTGTAATGCAAGGTGTTGTACCCAGAAAACATGACCCGGCTTTCGGCATCCCGGATTGCGGTAAGCACTCGTCCCAGCTTGGACTTAACTACATACCGGCATAACACATAGCTCAAAAACAGCAAGGTTGCTGTAATTACATACAAACCCATTTTGGTGGATGGTTCATGCAAGGAGTATCCTAAAATCCGTTTAAAATCTGTAAGTCCATTGTTACCCCCAAAGCCTGTATTATTGCGAAAGAATAAAAGCATGAGTGCAAAGGTCATCGCTTGTGTAATGATGGCAAAATAAACTCCTTTGATACGAGAGCGAAAAGCAAAAAATCCAAAAACAAATGCGAACAGACCGGGTAAAATTAAGATCACAAGAAGGGTAAACGAAAAATTATCAAATCCGTACCAGTACCAGGGAAGCTCCTTCCAATCCAGAAAGACCATGAAGTCAGGAAGGTCACTTTTATAAACTCCTTCCTTCCCAATGCTTCGCATCAAATACATACCCATGGCATATCCACCAATAGAAAAGAACACCCCATGCCCCAAACTTAAAATACCGGTGTACCCCCAAATCAAATCTACCGCCAAGGCCACCATCGCATAGCATAAATATTTTCCAAACAGAGATACGATGTAATCTGGAACGTGAAAAAACGACTCTTGGGGCAAAAATATATTCAAAGATGGAATGACGACGATGGCAATACCCAGTAGGCTGAGGGTTGCAATCCATCCACGCAGAGAGTGTAATTGGCTTATTTGCTTGAGCATTTTCTAATTGTCCGCCACGCGCCCCTTCAAGGCGAATAAACCTTGCGGGCGTTTTTGTATCACGATGATAATAAGAACAAGGACGATGATTTTACCTAACACCGCGCCGGCAACTGGCTCCAGGAATTTGCTAGTAACCCCTATTCCAAGAGCGCCTGCCACTGTGCCCGCTATTTTCCCAACGCCGCCTAATACGACAACCATGAAAGAGTCAACGATATACATTTGCCCCAATTCCGGACCCACATTACCAACCTGAGATAAGGCAAGTCCCCCGAGACCCGCCACGCCGGAACCCAATCCAAAAGTCCACATATCAACTTTACGAGTTGCGATTCCCATGCAAGATGCCATCCCTCTATTTTGCGTCACCGAACGAACCTGAAGTCCCAGGGAGGTTTTTTGCAGTAGTGTCCAAACTGAAATCACCACAAAAATCACGAAAAAAATAACAGCGATACGACTGTAGGGAAGGACCACCCCGTGAAAGACTGCGACACCACCGGAAAGATAAGATGGATTGGCCAACTCCACGTTTTGCGCACCAAAAATCAGCCTTACACTTTGAATTAAGACCAAGCTAATTCCCCAGGTTGCCAGAAGGGTTTCCAGCGGACGGCCATAAAGATGCCGAATGACACTTCTCTCCAAAATAATGCCAACAATAGCACTCACCAAAAATGCGGTTGGTATAGCGGCAACGAGATAGTAGTCAAATAATCCGGGCAAGTATTCTTTAAAAAGGTTTTGAACGACGAAAGTAGAGTAAGCACCTATCATCAACATTTCGCCATGAGCCATGTTAATGACACCCATAAGGCCAAACGTGATGGCCAGCCCCAAAGCCGCTAGAAGCAATATGCTTCCAAGGCTCAATCCATAAAATAAATTTGCTATCTGGTTTATGAAGAACT
>CAJWLY010000048.1 GCA_913043155.1 uncultured Nitrospinaceae bacterium
TTTCCCGATTCCTGATCGACCGCCACAATAGCGCCGTTGAATTGGGCCTCTCCGGCAGCGGTTTCAAAACGTTTCGGCAGTCGAGTGCGAAACCGGCTAATCGCCATCTCGGTCTTGACGCCGATCACCGAGTCGATGGGTCCAGTCATCCCGGCGTCTGTCAAGTAAGCCGTGCCGTTGGGCAAAATTTCTTCATCAGCGGTTTGGATATGCGTGTGACTCCCGACCACTGCGCTCACTCGGCCGTCTAAGTAGCGTCCCATCGCAACTTTCTCCGAAGTCACCTCAGCATGCATATCAACAAAAATAACATTTGTATTTTCGCGCAGCCGTTCGATTTCCTCATCGGCCCGTTTAAACGGGCAGTCTATCGAGTCGATGAACACGCGGCCCATAAGGTTGAGAACCCCTATGGTCATACCACTATCGGTCCGAAAAAGATAACTTCCCATGCCAGGAGTCTCAGTCGGGTAATTGGCTGGTCTCAAGATACGGGAGTCGACATCCAAGTGTTTGATGATTTCGCGCTTGTCGAAAATATGGTTGCCCGAAGTTAGGACGTGGATTCCCAACTTGAAAAGATCATTCGCCGTTTCAGGAGTTAAACCGAATCCGCCAGCCGCATTTTCCGCGTTACCGACACAAAGTTGCACCGAATGTTCTTCAATCAAACCAGTAAGCACTCGACTCAGCGCAGCGCGACCAGGCTTGCCAACAATATCCCCGATGAAAAGAATGTTAACCATAAGCAAGAAGAATCAGCGGGCTATTTCTACAAACCGGGTTTCGCGAACCACGGTGATTTTGATTTCACCCGGATATGTCACTTCCTTTTCGATACGCTTGGCAACATCCTTGGCGAGTAAATTCGCCTGGTCATCGCTAGTTCCATCGGGAACGACGATGATACGCACTTCGCGCCCGGCCTGGATAGCATAGGTCTTTTCCACACCCTTGAAGGAATCGCCTATTTCTTCAAGCTTGGTCATCCTTTTCACATACGTTTCGAGCATTTCCCGTCGCGCGCCAGGGCGCGAGGCTGAGATGGCATCTCCAGCAAGTACCAGCACTGCGTAGAGTGATTCGGGTTCCACATCCTCATGATGCGCGGCGATGGCGTTAACGACATACTTATGCTCGTTGTAGCGGTTAGCCACATCCACACCCAGCTGAGTGTGCGTTCCATCGGTCTGCTGGTCGATGGCTTTTCCGATATCGTGGAGAAGTCCGGCCCGTTTGGCAAGCTGAACATCGAGTCCCAGTTCTGCCGCCATGTACCCGCACACATAAGCCACTTCCTTAACATGTTCCAGAACATTCTGGGTGTAACTGGTACGGTACTTAAGCCGGCCCAGCATATTGACCAGTTCCTTATTGATGTTGTCTATTTCTAATTCGACGACGGCCTGTTCGCCCGCCTCTCGAATCTGCTGGTTCACTTCCTTACGGCATTTATTGACAACGTCTTCGATACGCCCGGGATGAATTCGCCCGTCGATCGTAAGTTTCTCCAAAGCACGCCGTGCCACCTCACGCCGAATCGGATTGAACCCAGAAAGTACTACCGCTCCCGGGGTATCGTCGATAATGAGATCAATGCCCGTTGCCTGTTCCAAGGCGCGGATGTTGCGTCCTTCGCGTCCAATGATACGTCCCTTGATCGCATCGTCGGGAAGCTCAACCACCGAAACCGTACTTTCAGCGACATGATCGGATGCCAGCCGCTGAACCGCCATGGTGATGATCTTACATGCCTCCTCATTGGCATGTTTCTTTGCGTTCTCTTCTATCTTCCTGACCTCTTTGGAAGCTTCCAGATGAGCTTCATCGACCACCTTCTTCTTGATCTCTTCCCTAGCCTCCTCGACAGTTAAGGAACTAACGACTTCAAGCTTCTTAATCTCTTCTTGAATAAGCCCCTCATATTGATCTTGTTTAGCCTGGGTCTCCTCACGGCTTTTATTCGCCTCTTCTATCTTGCGCGTCAATTCTTTCTCAAGTTCGCGGGTCTTCTCAAATGAAATTCTCAGTTCGCCCTCTTTCGCACGCGAAGTCCGTTCCTGCACTCGAACTTCTTCCCATTTTCCTTGTAACTCTTTTTCCACTTGAAGTTTGGCGGCCAAGCCCTGTTCCTTAACTTCAACCACGGCGGATTTCAGCAGATTTTTAGCTTCCACTTCCGCTTCTTCGATAATCTTCTGTTTCCTCGCCTCCGCTTCCTTAACCTGATATTGGCTAATCAACTTGCGCAGAAAAAACCCTATTAAATATCCAATCACCGCCACCAGAAACACTCCAATGAGCAGAGTGAAAAGACTGACTTCGAATGTTGTAAAAATATCCATCGTTATCCTCGCCTTCCCATATCAATTAACCCTCGGCGCCCGGTAAACCCAGACATGTGAGGGATTGGGTTTCTGTAATCACAAACTGGACCGGCATGTCAAAATCCATCCGGGGAATCGAATCCAGAACCTGAAAATCGAACCCGATCCCAACCCGGACCGCTTCCGCAGGAATCCGTTTTAGCAGCCTGTCGTAGTAGCCAACTCCGTATCCGATACGACCACCACTGGAGTCAAACGCCAATCCCGGCGCCACTACTAGGTCAAGCCGGGAGGGAGATGAAATCTCCCGCCACTGGGGAGCCGGCTCCTGAACCCCATATTCGCCGCGTACAAATTCAATTTCCAGATGCGGAATCCGCGCAACCTGCAATCGACCCTCTTCCTTATCCACCAAGGGCACAAAAACTTCCTTGTTCAACCGAAAGGCTTCCCGGATCATGTCCCCGGTTTGCACCTCCTCGAGCAAGGAAAGAAAAAAAAAGATCGCCTCAGATTTTCGGAACGCCTCAAGTTCAAACAGTCGGCGGGCAATTTGGCGGCTTTTTTCGATTCGCTCAAAATCGTTAAGTCCGTCGCGCATCCGAATCATTTTCTCCCGGATCACAGCTTTCGCCCGGGCAACCAACTCTGGCTGAACGGCTGATCCCATGATTAGCTCTCACCTTCAAGGCATCCGGCGCAATTCTTAAACACGCGGACCAACGCAAAATATAGCTTCAATCTCTGTTGAGGAAAAAGTGCGGCGAGGATTTTAACCGCTGACTTCAGATACGAGCAAAGTCGAACCTAGGGGTGAGTTGACGAAACATTACGACCGGAAGATCCCGGATAAGAATCCACACAGAAAACGAACTCCTGCAGAAAAAAAAGCGGATTAATTTATAGTAACAAACAAAACCATGTCCATCGTTTTGCTTAGAATCGTCACCGAGGAAAAAATGAGCCACAATCAATTCCCCACACAAACAACCCAGCCGACTTAAAAAAACTCCAAACACCCGTGCTCTCCACTTTTCCCGACAAAAAACGGGAGCTTTACCCGCTGCCCCCCCGACAAAAATATTCTTAACTTCCCCGCAGCACCGTGCAAAAACCTTTTTTTGAACCTGTCAAGGACAGGTGGGATATCCGTATACCGCTTTAGGCTTCCTTCCGGAGAAGGCCTGCACACCACGGCAGCTTATCAATCCCATTCACAAAATGTTGGCTCAAAAAACACAACTTTTACACCAGCACAGCAGGGAAGCGAAACCCTCTTTCCCTAGCCAATCCTAACACAAAGGCCCTATCTTCAACAAGGCCTAACTGCGAGAAGAACCTTTGTTTTTAATGGTTTCAAGCGAGCCTTCTAAGCTCCGGATCATTCCACCGAGGCGTTGGTTTAAATCGTCCTTGCCACCTTTTTGCCCCTGCTTCATCTCCAGAAGTTCCTGCCCCAGATTCAATGCGGTCAGAACGGCAAGGTCGATGGTTGAAGCCTTGCCCTTGGTTTTAGATAATTCATTCATTTTCGAATCCACCAAAGCCGCCAATTCCTGGGCTTTCACAGTGGAGGACTCGGTTTTAATCTTATAAGTTTTCCCGTAAATTGTAATCTGCTCTGAGGCCATAACAGTCAAACAAAATCCATTTTTTCGATCTTCTGAAGAGCGTTTTGCACCTTCAGCCGAACGGCAGACCGTTCTTTTTCCAGCTTTCGATGCGACGCTTCCAACTGTCTACGCGTGCTCAGTGTTTCCTTGGCTATCTTGTTCTCCGCAATCATCCTCTTTTTCTCCTGTTCTAATTCACGGAGACGGTTCTCGAGGCGGATATTTTCCTCATGGAGACCCTTCACTCCTTCGACAATCACGGCGACCAGCGTTTCCAGTTTTTTTATCTTTTCCATAGACATGCCCGGATCCTAGCACCGGGCAAAGGGAGGTGTCAATCGGCAATACCCAGAAGCAACTCACTAGGGCATAAAGTTATATTAGTCAACTTCTTAAGGTTGCACCCAACTGACTGGAAAGGGTTTTTACGATCTTTTCAAATATGGGATTTACCTCTTCGTCGGTGAGGGTCTTGTCGGCAGACTGAAAAGTCAGGGCATACGTGAGGCTTTTTTTTCCTTCCTGGATTTTTTTACTATCGAAATGATCGTACAATTCCACCCGTTTGAGAAGCGGAGCTCCTGCCTGAGAAATCCGGTCAGACACTTCCCCGGAAGACACAACCTTGTCGATTAGTATAGATATATCGCGATACGTTTCCGGGCACTTGGGGAGAGCGGCGAACCGCACTGGTCCTGACAAAGCGTCTATCATCCTGTCGAAATCCAGTTCAAACACAACACTGCATTTGGGTAGTTCGTATTGGCGGATCACACCGGGAGACAACTCGCCAAAATAACCGCAGACCGAACCTCCCACCGAAAGTTCCACGCTCTTCCCCCGAAGCATATAGGGTCTCCCAAAAGCAATCTGCTCTGTCAGTTCCAGCTTGAACTGAGCAGCTACGGAATCCAAAATTCCTTTCAAGTCGTAGTAATCATAACTTTTCCCGGTTGTTTTCCACACGCTGCTTTCGTATACCCCGGCAGCCAATCCGGCGAACGCAATCTTTTCCACGCGTTTTCCCTGTCTACCGCACAAAAAGATGTGCCCCAGTTCAAATATCTTGACCTGCTTCTGCCCCCTGCTCAGGTTGCGAACCGCCGACTGGATCAGGCCGGGCACAAGACTCGGACGCATGACCCCCATATCTGAGCTGATCGGATTGCTTAAAGAAACGGTTTCCATCTCCTCTTCGGCAAGAGCTGACTGAAACTGCACGGCGCTTTCCGGATCTATGAAGCTATACGTGAGGATTTCGAAATACCCAAGGTGACTCAGTATATCCTTGACTTTGCGAACGGCGGATTGTCTCGGCGTGAACCGTACCGGGCTGATCCGCACAGCCGGACTCGTCACTTTAATCTTATCGAATCCATGCAAGCGGACCACTTCTTCAATGAGGTCAATCTCCCTTTTCACCGCGGGGCGAAACGATGGAACCTCCACACAAAACGTTTCTCCTCCATCCAAACCGGAAACATTCATTCCCAGCCGGAGTAGATAATCCTCAATCTGCTCTGCGGAAAGCGAACAACCGAGAACCTGGTTGAGCCGCGAAATACGGAGTGTTGCGCTCTGTAAGGACACCGGAGAAGGGTACACATCGACGCGCCCTTTTCTGATTTTTCCTCCCGCCAGTTTCTGAATGAGCAGAGCAGCCCGGGCCTGAGCACCGATCACACCCTCGATATCCACACCCCGCTCAAAACGCATGGAGGAATCGGTTCGAAGACCATATTTTTTCGCCCCCTTTCGCACCGTCACCGGATCGAAACAAGCACTTTCCAACACAACATGCCGCGTAGATTCGGTGACCTGGCTATTGGTTCCACCCATAATCCCCGCTAGCGCCACAGGTTTCCCCGCATCAGCGATAACCAGAGCTTCTTCGCCTAGCTTGAGCTCAGTTCCATCAAGACTGGTGAACAGCTCGCCCTTCCCGGCATGACGCACAATGATTCTCGATTCGTCCAACAGATCGCGATCGAAAGCGTGCAGAGGCTGGCCATATTCCATGAGCACAAAATTCGTGACGTCAACGATGTTGTTGACCGGGCGAAGTCCGATCGCCGTCAGGCGATCCACCAACCACTTCGGCGATGGGCCGGGTTTTACATCTTCGATGACCATACCGGAATAGCGTGAACACAATGCTGGCGCACGGTTCTCAACGGTAAATCCATCCTCGACCCGGGTGGGTCCCCAAACTTTTTCTAGTTCCGTTTCAGGCTCGGGAAATGTGCACGGCTTATCGATAAGAGCCGCGACTTCCCGGGCAACACCGAAGTAACTGAGACAATATCCACGGTTGGGAGTTACATTGAGTTCCAGAACGTCTACTGGTGTACCGTCGGCGAGCTCCACCGTCTCCCTTGCTTCGATCTCAAGTCCGGCCATCGTCAGAAGATGCCCCATCTTTTCGGCGCTGACATCGAAATCAACGTACTCTTTCAACCAGTCCAATTGGATTTTCATTCAATGTTCTTCTATTTTGGAATCGTGCTAAATAAAAGAGGAATTATATGGGAACCGAGAACAAAAATCAAAAGTGGCAGGACCAGTCATAAAGTTGATTGGACAGCGGATTCTGGGATATAACAATTTGAACAACCTTTCCGAGCGCCATGAAACTCACTCAGGATATTATTCTCAAACAAATCCACAAAAAAGCAAAACGGCCAATGAAGATAGCCGAACTGGCACGGTGTCTTTCTATCCCAGATGCCCAAAGGCGTGAGTTCCGCAGCCGAATCAAGGAAATGGCTGAGGCAGGGACGCTCATCCGCCTTCGGGGAGGGCGCTTTGGTCCACCGGATGAAATAAACCTGATCACGGGAACCTTTCAGGGGCACCCGAACGGATACGGGTTCATAGTTCCGGACAAGGACGATGGGGAGGGCGACGTTTACATCGCCCCACGCAATACTGCTGGGGCCATGCATAAGGATCGGATCGTAGCACGTATCGAATCGCGGGGAAACCTGGGGCGGCCCGAGGGCCGGATCATCCGCATCCTAGAGCGCACAACCTCTTCCCTAATCGGTTTGTTCGAACCGCTCGACCGCGACGGATGGGTTGTCCCCATGGAGGAAAAATATTTCCACGATATTTTCGTCCCTGCAAAAAATAAGCATGGCGCTAAACGCGGACATGTCGTTGTCGTCGAGATCACCTCCTATCCGGCGAAGCACCAGCCCCCAATAGGAAATGTCACAGAAGTCTTGGGGTACTCCAACGACCCACAGGTGGAATTGAAATCCATCTTCCGTAAATTTGGAACGCGCACGGATTTTCCTCCCAACGTTATAAAACAAGCGGAACAGGCCACAGCACTCTTTGACAAAGAGGAACGGGAAAAGCGCCGTGACCTGACAGACCAGATCGCGTTCACCATCGACGGCGAAACCGCGAAGGATTTCGACGACGCTGTTTCCCTGAATCTCACTGATGCAGGGTATCTCCTAGACGTTCACATTGCCGACGTGAGTCATTACGTAACAAAAGACTCGGCCCTCGACAAGGAAGCCCTAGAACGCGGCACGAGCATTTACTTCCCCAATGGGGTCATCCCTATGCTTCCCTTCGGGTTGTCCAACGAAGCGTGTAGCCTCAAGCCCGATGTGGAACGGTTGACGATGACCGTACGCATCGAATTTGATCGTGAAGGAAACGTACTTGAATCGAAGTTCTTCAACTCTATCATCAAAAGCTGTGCCCGATTTACCTATACCGAGGTGGCTCACCTCATCGAAAAAGGAGACACTAAAAACCATTACGGGAAGACCATGGGTGTTTTAAAACAGATGCACAAGCTCAGCCGGATTCTGCGAAAGCGCAGGTTTGAGTCTGGAAGCGTCGATTTCCAGATACCCGAACCGGAAATTCACATGGACTCCGAAGGGCAGGTGAAACGAATTATCAAGGCCGAACACAACGATGCACATGAAATGATCGAAGAGTTCATGCTGGCCGCCAACCAGGCAGTGGCGCGTTACCTGTTCGAACAGAAAACTCCATCTATCCATCGCATCCACGAAGCGCCTGACGAGGACAAGATTGCTGCGTTCCAAGAATTTATCGACGGATTTGGCCTCCGCCTACGCTCGACTCGCACCGTACGGTCGGTCGACCTGCACAACCTACTCAGAAAAGTTCATGACCGACCGGAAGAGCGTGTGATCAACACCTTGCTTCTCCGTACAATGAAGCGCGCTCAGTACTCAGAAAAAGGTCTAGGCCATTTTTGTCTAGGGTTCGACCACTATACTCACTTCACGTCACCCATCCGACGTTACCCCGACCTGATCACGCACCGTCTACTCAAGGCCTGTCTCACCCGAAAACATTCCGCACGGGAAAAAAAATGTCTCGCAAAAGAAATGAAAGAAATTTCGGAACTGTCCTCAATCAAAGAGGAGAAGGCCATGGAAGTCGAACGGGAAGTTAACGATCTGCGTCGCGTTCAGTTTATGGCCGACAAGGTAGGAAAAACTTTTTCCGGACTCATCGTCAGCGTTACCCCATTCGGATTTTTCGTGGAGTTAACGAAAGTATTCGTGGAAGGCTTGGTGAGAATATCAAGCCTCACCGACGATTATTACATCTACATAGAACCAGAACACAAATGGCGTGGCCAGCGCCGACATAAAGTTTACCAGATCGGCGATTGCGTTAAAGTGCGCGTGGCCGAGGTCAGCCTGACTCTGCGCCGCATTGGTCTGACACTCCAGCAACCGCTTTAAGGCGGAGGATAACGCCCTAAACCGTCACACAGGAATTTTGCCGATCCCAAGCTATCTCGTACCCACTTGGAACGATAGCTAGCGCCTGCCTCACCATGTCCCGGGTCAAAGGGATCCATCTATCAACAACTACACACCCATAACTGGGGGATAGAACCCTGTGGCGTCTAAGTTCAGGAAGCATGCACCAATTCAGGTTGTGGTTTGAAACAGAATTTGTTATAAAGCCCCTTTCCACGGAACATTTTTTCGAGGTGATTGAAAATCATGGCAACGTTGGAACAAGTACAAACGCATGTTAAAAAAGCTCAATCCGCTTTCAACGACTCAGCAAAAAAAGCTGATGACCCGAAAGACAACCCAGAAGTCCGACAAAAGAAGAAAAAATTGAAACGTCTGCAACGTAAAGCTTCCAAGATGGTAGCCACGGCACAGATGGTCG
>CAJWLY010000049.1 GCA_913043155.1 uncultured Nitrospinaceae bacterium
TCTCGTATTGTTTCTTAAACTAATTGCCGACTTATGAAGTGTACAGGGACTGCTTAATTTTACAATGTCTTCCTAAAATATGTAAACTTTTAAATCGCCTTGACAGGGTATGGGCTTTCGGTAGAATAAAATAATCTTTCGAGCAAGGGACACCTCATGCTTCCCTATCCTGACACTCTATTGCGGGGAATCGGCCGCAACCTTTTTCTTCTGGCGTGTCTCGCCCTTATTCCCTCTTTAATTTCAGCGGCACCCAGAGACCAAAGCCGCTGGGACCGCAAGTACGCCACGGAAGAATTTCTCTTCGGCACCCAACCAATCCGGTTCCTGGTTGAAAACGTTCATCTTCTACCCAAGGGGCGGGCTCTGGATCTGGCTATGGGTGAGGGAAGGAACGGAGTTTACCTGGCCACCCAAGGGTTCGACGTGGTGGGACTTGATATTTCCCTAAAGGGCCTTAACAAAGCGCACCTGTTAGCGAAACATAACAATGTAAAAATCGAAACCCGCGTTGTTGACTTGGAAAACCATCAACTCGAAAAAAACACCTACGACGTAGTCCTTTGTACCTACTATCTCCAGCGGAACCTATTTGACCAAATCAAGAACGCGCTCAAACCCGGCGGTATGGCGCTGATCGAAACGTACAATATTGATTACCTGCGGTATGCCAACTTCTCCAGAAAATATCTTCTCGAACCCAACGAACTCCTGGAAATTTTCAAGGACTTCAAGATCATCCGCTATCAGGCCTACGATGATGGCAAGGAAGCCTACTCCAGCATCATCGCGCAAAAACCGAAAGGCAATTAATAATTATCATTGAGCAATAGAAAAAGTATTTTTTTGCAGAAAGCGGAAAAATACTCATTAACTGATTATTCTTTATTGGTAGTTGTTAATCGATCATGTTTATCCCGTGAATAAAATCGAAAAACTTTTCATCACCCTCGCCAACGCGTTCCCGGTATGGGTCATCAGTGGTGCGGCTCTCGCCTTATGGGAGCCCACCACGGCCACGTGGTTCCAACCCACATGGATCCCCCTTTTCCTCGGAATCATCATGCTAAGCATGGGACTCACGCTGGATTTTGACGATTTTCTACGCGTGCTCAGAGCCCCCCGATCAATCGCCTTTGGGGTGGGATTGCAATACACGATCATGCCGATGCTGGGATTCAGCCTCGCGAAACTATTTCACCTACCGATGGATTATACGATCGGGCTCGTCTTGGTGGCATGTTGCCCGGGAGGCACGGCTTCCAATGTTGTGTGTTTCATCGCCCGCACCAACATTGCCCTTTCGGTCAGCCTCACCACCGTTTCTACTTTGGCCGCAATCATTATGACGCCGCTTTTGACCACGTGGCTCGTGGAGTCGATCTCCATGGACCTGATGGGTACGGTGCTTCAGGTCAATACCCTGGGGCTTCTCATAAGCACGTTCAAGGTCGTCATCCTTCCTGTACTGACTGGGGTGCTGCTCAATCATTATTTCAGACCCTGGGTGAAACGGATCAATCCCTACACTCCGTTTCTTGCGGTACTGGCAATCGTATTCATCGTCGACTTCATCCTCGCTATAAAAAAGGAAGAAATTATTGCAACCGGATTCACCCTGCTCATGGCAGTAGGCGCATTGCACGTTCTTGGGTTCGCCCTAGGATATTTTCTATCGAAGTGGCTTCGGTTTGAGGAGAAGGACTCGCAAACGGTGTCCATCGAAGTGGGAATGCAGAACTCGGGCCTTGCAACCGAACTAGCGCGGAGCAATTTTTCTAACTTCGCGCTGGCAATGGTACCCGGGGCAATCTCGGCACTGACCCACTGCATCCTCGGAAGCTTCGTCGCCGGGCTATGCCGCATTCAAGAAAAATTGGACAAGGACAAGGAAATGAGGATGGCGGAGAGCAAATCTTCCGCCTGAATTCAGAGTGAAAATCCACCGCTTCCCTTTGATTGAAGAACTGGTTTCAAATCATATCCCAGGTGACGACTGACTCGTCTGGCATTTTTCTTTTTTTGTAGTTATTGTACTATGCAATTGAGTAGTCGACGGAAATCCTTAACGGAGGAATCTCTTGGGCCAAATCTATAATGTTTTGATCACCGCCGAATTCAAAGGGATTAGCGAAGAGGCAAAAAAGGAAATATACGAACGTTTGGAAGAACACGATTTAGAAAGGATTCCCACTCTCGCCTCCGCCTGGGAGATGAAATGCGAAGCGGGAGATGAAACCGATGCCAAGGACCAGGCGATCCAAATTTTCGTCAACGTCTGCCGCACCTATCCGTTCGAACTCCGCTTGGTTGCCCATGCCGGAACGTCCCAGATCATCCGACGAAAAAAAACGTTCGAACCCTGATCCGGAAAATAAAAATTCATCTGGCCAACTGTCCGGGTTCATCCTGCCTGTGATAGGATGGGTACTGACCTCTTACTCACTATGCGGGAATTCTCGCTTCGTCTTGCAGGCGCTGAAAGCACAGGCCCATCCAATGGGACCTGACGGGTAGACCATGCGCCCGGCAAAACATCGCCGAATCTCCCACCGCATGCTATGAATATCATCCTGAACAGCTATTGTAACCTGAAATGTAATTACTGTTTCGCTGATGAATATATGGAAGAAACGGTACGGACTCCGGGAAAATCCATGGAGTTCGATTATTTTATTGCCGAATTCCTGCCCCGCATCCAGAACGCACCGACCATAAATTTCATGGGCGGCGAACCCACCTTGCATCCCCGGTTCACAGAAATTTTCAGCCGGACCTTCGAGATCATGCAACCGTCCACCTCTCTTGGTCTATTCACCAACGGTTTGATGAGCGAAAAAGCTCTAGACCTTTTAGTGAGCGTTGCCGGACCCAAAGGAGCCATCCACAGAAAAATCTATTTCGCGGTCCTGCTCAACTGGCAGACACTGGAAAACATTTCAGAAAAAAACCACGAGCGATGCCAAGAGGTTGCTGAAATTCTCCTGCGCACCAACGGCTACAGCGTTACCTTCAGTATCAACCTGTATTCGAAGGATCAGGATATAGAGAAACAATGCGAGCAGATCGACGAGATATACCAGAAGGTAGGGTTGCCAAAGGGCCAGGAGTACCGAGTGCGGGTCAGCCCGGCGTTTCCCATCGTAGGCGGCGAAGCCAACAGTTATCTACCTATTCGTGATTATCCCAAGGTGGGGCGGAAGATGTTCGACCTCCTCAAAAGATTTCCGCAAATGGCGTTCCGCTTCGACTGTTCGTTTCCGCCCTGCTTCCTAGATGAAATAAAGGAAGGTGAAACCAACCTTGTCAGACGTTTCTATTTTCACGGATTCAAGCAGGTGCCGGAGATGGAAGAATGGAAAACCCAGGACCTTTATTTCGGATGCGCAGACGGAAGCCCAATGGATATCGACTCAAAAGGCGACTGCTTCAACTGTTTTCCTTTTCACAATCTGCGACTGGGGAACGTCAGCGAGTTTAAGGAGGTCAACTCCATCGCTACAGCCCGGATGGGAGCCCGGTTTTTAAATACCGTGTTCGAGAAGACTGAAGTCAAGGAGCCCTGCAAATCCTGCGTTCATTATATGGTTCGTTGTTCCAGCGGTTGCTTCTCTTATAATTTCGTATAACTGAAGAAGCCCGTCTTATAAAATTCGGTCGGTTTTGAATTCGTTAGCGATGATCAGAACGTGAGAACCTTCCTTCGTTTGCACCGGACCGTAAACGATTCCTTTCTCTATCTCCATCTTATCCAAGCCTTTGCAGATGAGGTCGTAAAGCTCCTCGTTCTTGAGCTTTTTGAACCCGCCACGCGGTTGGCGCGGATCAGCTGAATTCCATCCCATTTCAATCCACCCCAGATTCCCCCCATCATCTTTGGAAGGACAGATACTGTATTTACCAGCAAGTTTCATCAACAACTGCACCTGCGCCACACCGGGATTAGCGGCCTGAATGGTTTCTGCCAAAAGATCAGCCACTTCCTTTTTATCAACGAGAATATGCCTGATTTGAACTTGAAACGATGCTCCTGCCATGATTAAATTGCGTTCCTTCCTATATCCGTTTGCGGTCAGAGTATCCGGCGAAGCTTGGAAGCGTCCGAATCCTATTCTGGTTCTATCAAAGTGTCATATAATAGGGAAACTGGTGCCAATTTTCCAGTAAAGAACAACATTTTTTCAGCACAACTAATTATGAACCATTCCAGCACCTCTGTCATACTCGCTTCTCAATCTCCTCGCCGAATCGAGTTGCTCAAACAGGTCATCACTGATTTTAAGGTGATTCCCAGTGAAGTGGAGGAAGTTTTCCACCCCGACCGCTCACCAGAGGAAAACGCCGAAACCCTTGGCCTAGAAAAAGCCGACTGGGTAGCCAAGCATAACCCCGGACACTGGGTCATCGGTGCGGACACCGTGGTTGTACTGGATGAAGAAATCATCGGGAAACCAGCAGATGCCGAAGACGCGCGCCGAATATTAAAGCGCCTGAGCGGCAGGGAACACCAAGTTATCACCGGTGTCGCGGTGGTTCATTTGAAAACAGCGTCCACAACCACTGTCTCAAGAGTCCGCATCAAACCTCTCACTCATGAAGAAATCGTAACCTACGTTGATTCAGGCGAGCCGCTGGATAAAGCAGGCGCCTACGCCATTCAGGGGAAGGGCGCTTCCCTTGTTGATGGATACGACGGCTCTTACTCCAACATCATTGGGCTACCAATCGAAACGCTCAAAGATTTGCTGCAACAAGCCGGGTATCCCGACAAACTGACTTCCTGATTTTTCGAGTAGAGAATTTTAACTTGACTTTAAAAAAAGTTCCCATCTTGAAAACTTTAATGAATAAAATTTTTCTTGCCACACATTGATATTTCAACATAGAATCGAGAACACGTTGCAGGCTCAAAACAAAAATCACTGAATCGTGTGACTTTCTTTGAAACGGTCGACTTTGAGAATAAACCCGATGCACGAAATCCATGGACATTGTGAACGATGCCAGGCACCGGTTTTTCTGAACCGTTCGGACGACGAGTACGGGAACTCTGTAATGACCCTTAATTGCTGGAACGGACACTACCGGTGGATCAATATCGAAGGGATTGAATCCGACATGTCCGTGAAAATAAAAATCAAAACCTCCAAACCTCTTGTCACAAGGATCAGTTTTTTCAACCTTCCATGAACGAGTGCTCCGGCAAAACCTTTTCGGGACTTAGCCGGTTCCTTATCTTCCTGATTATCCTCTGCTTCGCACCACCGGCTCAGGCTCAGCCTCCCTCAACACCACCTCCGGGCATGGTCTACATTCCGGAGGGATATTTCCCGATGGGTCAGTCCGCAGGCAAAGACAACGAGAAACCTCTCCACTTCGTTTACACCCCCGCATATTTTATCGACAAATACGAGGTAAGCAACGCCGAGTATATGAAATTTGTCGAAGCCACAGGCCACGAAAAACCCATTTTCTGGGAAGATGAAAACCTGAACCCTCCGGACCATCCTGTGGTCGGTGTTAGCTGGCACGATGCCATGGCCTATGCCAAGTGGAAGGGGCGGCGCCTGCCGACCGAAGCGGAATGGGAAAAAGCTGCCCGGGGCAACGACGGGCGCCTATGGCCCTGGGGTGGAAAATTAGATAAAGGGTTTTTCTTCTATTTCGTCAATATCTTCGGTGAAGATGACAATTACAAACACACCGCCCCCGTCAATTACTACCAGTCTGGCGTAAGCCCATTTGGTATTTTCAACATGGCCGGCAATGTCTGGGAATGGTGCCTCGACTGGTACGATGAAAATTATTATCTGTTGAGTCCCGAGATCAACCCGCAAGGCCCCACGGAGTCAGGAACCCATAAGGTCTTACGCGGCGGTTCCTATCTCAATAATATCGACAGCGTCCAGGTTGTCCGGCGCTCGCGCAATCGCCCACACATTAAAAATGAAATCTACGGTTTTCGAACCGCCCTCCCTGCGCCGTGACCGATCGTCCCGACAGACTAGCCATCGCCTCATGGTCGCTCTACGATTTCGCTAATACTATTTTTTCGATGAATGTTATCTCGCTTTACTTCGCCCTGTGGGTGACAGTAGATCACGGGGGCCAAGACATCCTTTACAGCGCAGCACTTTCAGGGTCGATGTTCGCTGTAGCTATCAGCGTCCCCCTGTTCGGCGCGATTTCGGACCAGACGGGTCGAAGGCGGGGTCCTCTCACACTCCTT
This sequence comes from uncultured Nitrospinaceae bacterium, assembly GCA_913043155.1. GTDB lineage: Bacteria > Nitrospinota > Nitrospinia > Nitrospinales > VA-1 > CAJWLY01. The sequence continues at coordinate 6,230 of CAJWLY010000049.1, forward strand.
ACCATTATTTCCGTCACGGCAACCGCCCTCATTGGTCAGGCCAGCCAGTTATGGACCGGGATTTGCCTTTTCGTCATCGCAAACTACTGCTACCAGTCGGCTCTGGTGTTTTACAACGGCATGCTCCCCTCTGTCGCCCGCCACTCAAACGTCGGAATGGTTTCCGGATACGGCGTGGCACTGGGATACATGGGGTCCATTGCCGGGCTCCTCCTGGTCGACCCTTTTGTGAAAGCAGGGGGGCGGCCTGCGGCCTTTCTTCCCACGGCGCTCATGTTCCTAATTTTCGCCTTACCCTGTTTTCTCTTTATCAAGGATCCAGACCCAAAACCGTTTCGGATTGATATGAGAAAAGCTTTCCGCACTTTAAAAAACACCATGGTCAATGCAACGCAGTATCACGTGTTGCTGAAGTTTATCGGAATCCATTTCCTCATCCTCGACGTAGTCAATACGGTCATCGCCTTCATAGCGGTTTATGCCAATAAAGTAATCGGACTCACCGACAGCCAGATCAGAACCTTTTTAATCCTCTCTACGCTTTTTGCCATGCTAGGTTCCTGGCTCATCGGATGGCAGGTCAAGCACAAGGGAACCATCCCATCTTATTGGACGGTGCTATGCCTTTGGCTGGCTGCTCTAACGCTCATTGTGGTGAGTCCGGGAGAATCCCTGTTCTGGGTGGTCGGCCCCCTGGCAGGCATGGGGATGGGAGGCGTGTGGGTGGTCAGTCGTACCATCGTGGTAGAGCTTTCGCCGCCGGAAAAAGTCGGGGAGTTCTTCGGCGTTTACGGGCTTGCAGGAAAAATGGCTTCTATTGTGGGACCCTTGATTTGGGGAAGCGTCGTCTGGCTGTTCCAAGACACGCAAACGTTAAAATATCGCGCCGCCGTTTTCTCCCTCCTCTTGATCACCATAATCACGCTCATTCTGTTTGGCAGGCTGCAGAAACACATCCCGACCCACAGCAAAACCCGTTGATTTTATTTTTCGGTTTTCCACCGACAGGTAAAATAAATCAATTGACAAGCCCGGAGCGAATGGATAATTTGAAATCAAGCTCTTCCAATAAGTAACTTCTGTTCCTTGCATTCTGTATAAAAAAGGAGTTCCTATGCTTGGTCATGGAAAGAAGATATTCCGGGTCGGCCTCGTTTCGGCCTGCACAATAGCCCTAGCTGTAACGACTGCATTCGCACACTCCGGGCACAAACATGAAGAAAAACTGCAGGTGGCCCTGCCCGATGTTGTGGCCAAGGTGAACGGACAGAATATCCCAAAAGACGGTATCGTTCGTGAATTGAAACTGGCCATTGGCAACTACAAGGCTCGAGGCATTCCCCTTACCGCCGATCAGGAGAAAATCGCTGCCAAAAAACTAATCGATGATGAAATCGGTCGCACCCTGCTACTGCAAAAGAGTCAAGAAATCGGCGCAAAAGTCACCGATAAAATGCTGGAGCAGAAACTACAGCAAATAAAATCGTCCTTCAAATCAGACGCCGTATTCGAGCATGAACTTAAAGACCAAGGCATCACAATCGAACAATATCGAAAAGAGCTCAAAGTCGACCTGTTGATGCAACAGGTGATCGACCGGGAAATCGAATCGGGCATCCAGGTCAGCAAGGAAGAGATCAGCGCCTATTACGAAAAGAATAAGGATAGGTTTCGTTCCGAAGACAAAGTCAGGGCAAGCGTGATCCTTATCAAAGTGCGCCGGGGAGATACAAAATCGGAAGAAGCAGCCCAAAAAAAAATAGAGAGCATCCACGATCAGATTAAGAACGGAGCCGACTTCGGCGAGCTGGCCAGTAAACATTCCGAGGACAGCCTCGCTTCCAAGGGAGGCGACCTCGGTTATTTCACCAAAAACCAGATGTTTGGTGCTTTCAGTTCAAGGGCATTCGACATGGAGGTAGGGGAAGTAAGCTCAGTGTTTAGAACAGCTCACGGATTTCACCTGCTCAAACTGACCGACCGCAAGCTTGGCGATATAACCCCACCTGCAAGAGTGGAAAAAAAGATCACAAAAACACTAAAAACAATGAAGGTGGGAAGCGCAACCCGCGAGTATGTCGGAGTGCTCAAACAAAAAGCTACCATCAAAATGTATTTTTAAAGGCACTTCCACAAGTCCAGCGCAATCAGGCGGTGGGCTCTCGCCCTTATCGTTCTCAGTCTGCTGAGGGATCTCTGCCTTATTATTTCTTTTCTTTCTTTGAAGCCGGTTTCTTCCCGCCCATTGAGCTGAGCTTGCGTTTCACGACTTTTCCCTTGTCCTTCTCGAAGTCGACTTTTAAATGAACCGATTTCGGGAAAAGCCTGAAAACCACTCCTTCTTTTTTCTTTCCGGCAAACTCGAAACTGACCTTATCTCCTACTTTCATAATGCACCTCTTCATTCAACCCGCATCCACTAAGGCAAACGGCCGGCCGACAACATGAAGACGTTTAACCTCAAAGAGATAGAAAGCCTAATTTAAAACTATCCGGTAGTCAACGGTTTCTTTAATAACCGGGCAATGCGGGTTTAGTTCGCGCTGGTTCTCTGGTACAATCCGCGGAGTGACTTCCCCCAACCGTGACGATCCCCAAACACAGCCCACAGTGCTATTGACCGACTCGAGAACTTCCCCGGTCTGTGCAGAGGTAGTGTTTAACCTTCCTCTCAAGGAAGCATTCACTTACGAAATCCCGAGGCAGTTCCATGGAATGGTACAACGGGGAATGCGTGTATTCGTTCCTTTCGGCAGACGCCGTCTTACCGGGTATGTGGTTTCGCTATCCGGACGCAACGAAAAAAATATCGCCTTAAAACCAATCGAGGATCTGCCCGACACCGAGCCGATTATATCGGAGGAACTGCTCTCTCTCACCCGCTGGATCGCTGATT